>DASVYJ010000066.1:0-11717 GCA_036392215.1 Candidatus Limnocylindrales bacterium
CCCGATGAGCAGGATCAACCGATTGGATCGCTTCACGCACCCTCTCCCCAGCCTTGTGACAGGTGGCACCACTGTAGCACCGGCCCACGGCCGCGCGACTGTACCAATGGGCTAGGACGCCTAGGAAGAATCAGCCGCCGACCGCGGCGGAGGCGGACGCGGAACGGCCCGTCCGGTTCACGGACGGGCCGTTCGAGCTGCTGACCCTCGCGGGTCCCTCAGCTAGATCGAGTTGCCGACGGTGCTGAGGATCTTGCTGACCTGGCCGCCCAGGAAGATGAGGGCGACGATGGCGATGATCGCGATGAGGGCGAGGATCAGCGCGTACTCGGCGAGACCCTGGCCCTCCTCGTCACGATGGAGATACGACGAGATGAGAGCCATCAGATACGACATCGTTGAGCAGGGACCTCCTTTCCTCGAGGCTCCCCCGCCTGGGCGGAGGGCGGACGGCGCGGGCGACGGCGGGCTCCCCCGGAGCTGCCCCTCTGTCCCCTCTCTTGCGCCGGCCGAGCCACGGTAGGCGGCGACTGCCGGGCTGTCAAGGGGCCTGGAGAGCTTGCGGTGCCCGGGGGCGCCGCAAGGCGGACGCGCGAAGGCCGGGCCTCGCGGCCCGGCCTTCGATCGCTGGTCGGCGTCGACTAGACGGAGTTGCCGACGGTGCTGAGGATCTTGCTGACCTGGCCGCCCAGGAAGATGAGGGCGACGATGGCGATGATCGCGATGAGGGCGAGGATCAGCGCGTACTCCGCGAGACCCTGGCCTTCCTCGTCGCGACCCAGGGTGGCGAGGAACGCGTAGATCCGATTGATCACAGCCATGAGCGGCCTCCAGATGAGCGCTTGCCCCCAGGCCGGGGCAAGCGGGACTGTACGCGCCTCGAGCCGGGGAATCGACTAGGGATTTCGTCCTAGGACGGGGCGGCCTGGCCCGCTGGCGGACGCAGGAAGACCGCCCCTCACGGGACGGTCTTCGCCGTGGCGTCCCTCGTCAGATCGTGCTGCCGACCGACGAGCCGATGGTGCTGAGGATCGAGGAAAGCTGGCCCCCGAAGAACATGAGTCCGGCGATCGCCACGAGCGCGATCAATGACAGGATGAGTGCGTACTCGGCCAGGCCCTGGCCCTCCTCGTCCGCGACGAACCGGGCGAGGTAGACGAACATGCGCCGCACCTCCTTTCTGGCGGCTCGGCGCATCGTAGGCGCCAGGGAGGCCCCCCGTCGAGAGGTACTTCCGGGCCACCGCGGTCGGGCGGCCTCAACGGCCACTGGCCGCGGCCGCCAGGAACCCGACCGCGGCCGCGAGCTGCGGCCCGAAGACGGTCAGGGCGACGAGCGTGACGAGGGCGGCCAGGCCCAGCATGAGGCCGTACTCGACGACCCCCTGCCCCGCGCCGGCGCGGCGCCCGTCGGGCCGCTCCATCGGACCCTAGCCCGCCGCCTCCAGGACGATGACGAGCTCCCGGCCATCGTCGTCGAGCCGGACCTCCAGGCCGACGGGCGTGGCCCGCTGCTGGATCTCCCGCCAGACGCCGGAAGGCAGGCGGATGGGGGCGGGGGTGCGAGCCGCTCGCTCCGCGGCCTGCTGCTCCTCGATCATCGCGGCGAGCGCCGCGGGCAGCTCCCGCTCCTTCTCGCGGCCACGTCCCAGGCGGAATCCTCGACCGCGCTCGCGCTCGGGCGTCGCGTCCGCGGCCTCGGACGGCGCCTCGTCCCGGACGGCGGTGACGCGCGCCTCGAGCCGCTCCGACCAGTCGAGGCGGATGAGCACGCGGTCGGGCGCGGCCGCGAGGTAGCCGGCCGTCGCCTCGTCGAGGATGCGGAAGAGCGCGCTCTCGACGTCCATCGGCAGGCGGCGGTCCGCCCCGAGCGACTCGAACTCGACGGGGATGCGGGCCCGCCGCGATCGCTCCTGGGCCGCCCGGCGGACGGTCGGCACCAGGCCCAGGTCGTCGAGGACCATCGGCCGGACGTCGAAGATGAAGGACTTCGTCGCCTCGAGCGTCTGCTGCACCATCGCGACGAGCTGCCGGACCTCCGGCGCGGCCGCAGCCGCGTCGCGGGCGAGCAGGCGGTCGACGATCTGCGCCTGGAGCACGATGTTCGTGAGGCTCTGCAGCGGGCCGTCGTGCATCGCCCGGGCGATGTCCCGGCGGAGGTCCTCCTGCGCGCCCATCACCACCCGGGAGAGGGCGGGTGGCAGGGCGTGGGCCTCCTCCGCTCCCTCGCCACCGAGGAGCGGGATGGCCGCCGCCGATCCGGGCAGCAGGGCGGGCAGGCCGCCGTCGTTGGTGCCCGCCGGGCCTCCGACCAGGCCGTCGAGCGCCTCCTGCTCAGCCGCCACCGCCTCGCGGAAGCGGGTCAGGACCTTGTGCTTGCCGGCCAGGACGTCGACCTGGGCCTCCATCAGACCGGCCCGCCGGGTCAGGGCGACCAGCTGCCGGGCGAGCTCCGCGACCTCGGCCGGGTCGCCGGCCTCGCCCAGCGACTGGAGCCGCTCGGCCGCGGCCGCCCGCTTCTGCTCGTGGCGGTTCGCCTCGGTCCGCGCCTGCTGGACGAGCAGCTCGATCTCGGCCAGCTCGGCCGCCAGCTGCGCCGCCAGGTCGCGCGTCCGCTCGGCGAGCGCCGGGAGGGTCGCCTGGTCCGTCACGGGCCGGTCAGTCCTCCGGCATCCGGATCCAGCCTTGGCGCATCGCGTAGACGACGGCCTGGGTCCGGTCGTTGACCGAGAGCTTCCGGAGGATGGAGCTCATGTGGTTCTTGACGGTCTGCTCGCTGATCGACAGGGCGTAGGCGACCTGCTTGTTGGTCATGCCCTGGGCGATGTTGTCGAGGATCTCGACCTCGCGGGGCGAGAGCGGGGCGAAGATCGGGGCCGCCTCCTGGCCGTAGATGGCGAGCTCGCGGAACTCCTTGAGCACGCGGCTGGCGACCGACGGCTTGGAGAAGACCTTGTCGTTTATGAGGTACTCGCCGCCCGCGACCCGGCGGATGATGGTGACCAGGTCGTCCGGTCCCACGTCCTTGAGGATGAAGGCGGCGGCGCCGGCCTTGATCGCGTCGAAGAGGGCGTCCTCGTCCTCGTTGACGGCGAGCACGATGATGCCGGCCGAGGGCAGCTCGCGCTTGATCCGCTGGGTCGTCTCGATGCCACCCGGGGCGGGCAGCGAGAGGTCCATCAGGACGATGTCGGGCGACTGCTCGACCGCCGCGTCGAACGCGCTGCGGGTGTCGTCCGCCTCGCCGACGATCTCGAAGTCGGACTCGCGCTCGAGGATGTTGCGCATCCCGACGCGGAACAGGGCGTGGTCGTCGACCAGCAGGACGCGCGTCTTCTCGCCGGGCGTCCGGCGATCGGGACCGCCCCGCCGCCGTTCCGGCCCCGTGTAGTCCATGGCGCTCATGAGCCCTCCTCTCCGATGGGGATCGCGAGCCAGACGATGGTGCCCCCGGCGGGGCGTGAGCGGACCTCGAACCGGGCCCCGATGAGCTCGGCCCGTTCCCGCATGAACTGGAGCCCGAAGTTGCGGCGGCCGCGGGCCGCCACCGCCCCCACGTCGAAGCCGCGCCCGTCGTCGGCGACCTCCAGGACCCAGTCGGCCCCGTCCAGGCGGGTGACGACGGAGGCGCGGCTCGCCCCGGCGTGCTTGCGGACGTTCTGGAGGGCCTCCTGGACGATACGCAGGACCGCCGTCTGCTCGGCGTCCGAGAGCCGGTCGCCGGCGGCCCCCAGGTCGGTCTCGATGGTCGCCCCGGTCAGCGCCGCCATGTCCTGGACCGCGTCGAGGATCGTCCCGTCCAGGCCGAGCTCGTCGAGCAGCGGCGGGCGGAGCTGGCTGATGAAGGTCCGCACGTCGCCGAGCTCGCGGCGCAGCAGCTCGCGCAGGAAGCGCAGCTCCGTCGCCGCCACGCGCGGGTCCTGGTCGAGCATCCGCTCGATGTACTCGACCTGGAAGATCGCGTTCGAGAGCGCCTGGGCCGGCCCGTCGTGGACCTCCTGGGCCAGCCGTGAGCGCTCGGCCTCCTGCGCCTCGGCGATGCGCATCTGGATGTCGGTCGGCAGCCACGGCCCGCTGCGGTCGGAGAGCAGGCTCACGTCGCCGCGCTCCAGGAAGAGCCAGGTGCTCTCCATGCTGCGGACCGTCAGCTCCAGCTTGGAGAGCTCGCCCTGGTGCCGGCCGAGCTCGCCGGTCAGCCGCTCCACCTCGGCCCGCAGCGCCCGCCGCCGGGCGTCCTCCGCGCCGGCCTCCGCGGCCGCGGCGCCGTCCGAGGGCTGGCTCGGTCGCGGCGTCTGGCGGTCGAGCGCGTCGAGCTCGTCCCGGAGGCGGTGCCAGCGCGAGAGGGCATCGCGGTACGCCTCCCGATACCGCTCGGTGATCGAGCGCAGGCTGTTGCCGCCGTAGCCGAGGGTGGCCTTGGCTTCGGCGTACAGCTCATCGAAGCGCCCCTCGCGCGCGTCGGTCCCCGTCCGTCCGGCGTCCATCTGGTCGAGTATACGGGCCCCCTCTCAGCGACAGACGATGCGGAAGGCACGGGTGCCCGCCAGCGGGGACCCGGGGACGGCTGAGAGGTCGAGCTCCCGGAAGCAGGAGGCCTCCGGCGTGTGGGCGTCGAGCACCGCGGGCCAGCGCCCGTGGGTGCCCGACAGGACCAGCAGGTCCGCGCCGAAGCGGCCGACGAGGTCGAGGACGCTGGGCGGCGGCTCGTCGGGGAGGGCGAGCGCCGGCTGACCCGTGGCGTAGGCGAGCCAGATCGGATGGTCCGAGATCACGGGCGTCCGACCGTCCAGCGGAGCGCCGGCGCGGGCCAGCGCCGGCCCCAGCGCCTCGTAGCGGGCGGCCGTGTCGCGGGCGAGCGCCCCGATCCCGGTCATGGTCAGGACCAGGATCGGCAGCCCGATGCCGGCCGCCGTCGCCGGGCCCAGCCAGGCGACGGGCCTCGTCCAGCCCCTCCAGCGCCCGACGCTCGCGATCAGTCCGTCCAACCCCACCAGGCAGCTGACGATGAGCAGGACGTGGACCGGACCCGCGGCGTGCAGGAAGGTCCCCCAGGTCGTGGCGACCGGGAAGACCAGGGTGGCCACGGCGAAGATGAGGAGGCTCGCGAGGAGGAGGGGCCGCAGGCTGCGCAGCCGGGCCGTCGCCGGCAGCGCCAGCAGGCCCAGCGGCCCCACCGGGATGGCCGGCACCAGCAGGACCGTGACGAGGTTGTGGACGAAGCCGTCCAGGCGCATCCGGGCCAGGGCGGCCGGTCCCTGGGCGAGATACCGCCCGAGCGTCGGCGGGTCGTGCCAGGCGAAGATGTCCAGGCCGCTGACCGAGAAGGCGTTGGCGACGGCCTGGCCGGGCAGCGGGCTGCCGAAGACGAGCCAGTCGCGGACCGCCCACGGCGCGTACGCGGCCACCGCGACGAGCCCCGGCACGACGATCAGGCGGAGGCGCTCGGCCCTTCGGCCGGGCACGGCGAACCAGGCGAGCGCCGCCCAGGCCAGGGCGAGCCAGGCGGCCTCGTTCCGCGTCAGGGCAGCGACCCCGAGCAGGAGGCCCAGGCCGAGCAGGCGCCGGTCGGTCGGACGGATCGCGGCGGCGCCGACCCGGCCCGCCTCGCCGCCCGCGTCGCCCCCGGCTCGCAGGAGCCGGGCCATCAGGAGGCAGGCGGCGACGCCGAGGACGGCGAAGAGCATCGTCGAGTCGGGCAGGGCGCTGTGGAGGACGAACGGGCCATAGGCCGCGGCGACGACGCCGGAGCCCAGCCCGAGGGTCCGGGCCCGCCCGGGCGGCAGGCGCAGCTCCGCGGCGACGTCGGCCCCGAGCCGCCAGGCGAGCACCGCGACGAGCGCCCCCGCCACGACCGACACGGACTGAGCCGCGGCGAACGTCGCGCCCGCGAGCGTCATCGGCACGGCGGCCAGGAGCGAGGGCAGCGGCAGCCAGACCTCGAAGGCGGCCCGCGGCACTGCCAGGGGCGGCGTCCCGTAGCTCCAGAGCGCGTCGGAGACGAGGCCGCGACCGGCCACGACGTTCCGCGCAACGTCGACGTAGTAGGCGGTGTCCTCGGGGACGGGGAAGCTGACGAGGCGGGCGGCCACGATCCGGACCGCCAGCGCCAGCAGGAACACCGCACCCGCGCTGAGCCACGCCTCGCGCCGCCCCCCGCTCGGACCCGGGCCGCCGCTCACGGTGCGGCCGTCGCCCCTCCCCGTGCCGAGGCCGCGCAGCGGGTGTCGGCCGAGCTCCAGCAGACGGGGAAGACGGCGATGTCCGGATAGCCGTCATTGGGGCTGTCGGGGAGATGGATCGAGTAGACGTCCGGCCCGACCCACGCCGGCCGAGCCGTCCCCTTCAGCACCCCGTCCAGGCCCGGCACGATGTGGGCCCGTTCCAGGACCAGCCAGCGGACGTCGTAGTCACGGGCAGCCGTCTCGATGACCGGCAGCGGGTCGCTCGGGGTGACCACGCCCGGGTGCCCGGTGAAGTACTTGAAGCCCGCCGCGTCGGCCGTCATCAGGCGGTCCGTCGGCGTGGCCCCGAGGCGCGGCAGCTCGACCGCGACGTCTTGGCGGAGGTCCTTCTCCTGGCTCCACTCGGTCTGGACCTTCCACGTGCCCCCGGCCGCGGTGATCACGCCCAGGACCACGGCGGCGGTCAGGAAGATCCGCTGGGCCTGCGGCTCGCTCCATGTCCGGCGCCGCGCGGCGATCCAGCCCACGACGGCGACCACGCCCTCCAGGGCGAGGACGTAGCTGTGGGGCACGAGCGCGACCGCCGAGTGGAGGAACATCCCGTACGGGACGTGAACGGCGAAGAGCAGCCCCCCGGCCCCGAAGAGGATGGCCGCGTAGAGCAGGAACGGCCGGAAGTCGAGCGAGCGGCGCCGCAGCCAGGCGCCGACCAGGACGAACGGGAACAGGATGACCGAGCAGGGGATGACCGCGAAGTTGCCGAATGCCGCCACGAGGCCCCAGACGCGGCTCTCGAGGAGCGGCCCGAGCCCCTGGCCGACGAAGCTCGAGAACGTCGCCGGCGCCGTCACGCTGTTCATGTCCGCGATCTGGCGGATCCAGAGGATGCGGCCGCTGGCCGACGAGGGCGAGATGTCGCCGAAGACCGCGAGCTGACGCAGCCACCAGGGTGCGATGGCGACGAGGAACAGGCCCGCGCAGGCGACGCCCGCCCAGAGCGGGATGGCCGGCCGCCGCGCGCCGGCGGAGCGCCAGGCCCGCCAGCGGTCCCAGACGAAGAGGAGCCCGAGCGCCAGGCCGATGAGCACCCCGTCGTTGCGGGCCAGGCTGGCCACGCCGACCAGCAGGCCGGCCAGAGCGAAGGCCCGCGCGTCGCCCTTCAGGCCGCGCGCCCCGAGCCAGAGGGCCGCCGCGCCGAGCGGCTGGTAGAGCGAGAAGTTGTCGGGCTGGGCCATGAAGACCATCGAGGCGGCCGGGACGGCAGCCAGGATCCCGGCGCCGAGCTGGACGGCCGGTCGGGCGCCCGCCTCGCGCGCGATCAGCCAGGTCAGCGGCGCCGCCAGGGCGCCGACGATGGCGAAGGGCAGCATGCCCGCCCAGGCGACCGGCCCGAAGACGGCCATGAACGGGACCTGGACGAGCGAAGCCAGGGGCATCCAGTGGGCATTGCTCGGGATCGGCAGGTGGGGGTCGACGGGCAGCCGGCCACCGACCTCGACGAAGGCCCAGATGAAGTCGACGTTGAAGCCCTGGCCGGCATGGAGCGCCCGGGCGACGTCCACGTAGTAGTACGCGTCCGGGTACGCCGGGTTCGGGTAGAGGGCGATGAGGGCGAGCCGGACGAGCAGGGCGAGCGCGTAGAGGGTGACGGCGGTGCGCACGGCCGGTGCAGGATAGCACCGGGTCCGGCCTCCTCCGCCCGGTACGAATGGGTCATCCGCGGCCCGCGGGCGGACCACCCGGGGCGGCCTCGGCCGCGTCTACGATGCCGGGGTGGAGGCTGTCACCGGGGCCGAGGCCAGGCGCTCTCGGTTCCTGCTGCTCGTCGCGATCATGCTCGGGACGATCGGCTGGGGCGGCCTCGCGCTGCTCGCCGCGACGATGCTCGGCCAGCACCCGCCCCATGCGGGATTCGACCTGGACCTGCTGTTCCGCGCTGGCCGTCGGGTGGCCGCGGGACTCTCGCCGTATGACCGGTCCCAGACGAGCGGCAGCCTCCAGGCGGAGGATCTCTTCTACTCCTACCCGCCGCCGGTCGCCCAGGCGATGGCCGTCCTCGCCCCGCTGCCCCTATCGGTCGTCCTCGCAGGCTGGGTGACCGCCGCGACCGCGGCCATCGCCCTGGTCGCCGCGGCACTCGCGCGGCGCGTGGGCCGGCCCGGGACCGGGACGCGGACGGCGATCGCCGTGGTCGCCGTCCTGCCGTTCGTGTACCCGTATGCGGTGGCGGCACTCTTCGGCAACCTCGACCTGTGGCTGCCGGCCGCCTACGGGCTCGTCGCGCTGGCGGTCCTGGCCCCGCCGCGAGAGACGGCCCGCGGCTCAGCCCTCGCCGTCGCCGGCGGCGTCGCCCTCGGCCTCGTCGCGGTCGCCAAGCTGCAGCCGGCGCTGGTCATCCTCTGGTGTCTCGTCCGGGGCGGCACCACGTGGCATCGCGGCGAACCAGTACCGCAGCCCGGGCGGATCGCCGCCGCCGCCATCGCGACGGTCGGCGTCGCCGTCGCCTCGAGCCTGGTCCTCGCAGGGACGGGACCGTGGCACGACTACCTGGGGGTTCTGCGCGCAGGAAGCGGCGCCCGCCTCGCATCGAGCCTCAACATCGGACCCGGCAGCCAGCTCGCGCTCCTCGCCCACGACCCGTCGCTCGCGGCACCTCTCGCGACCTGGACCGGGCTGCTCGCCACGCTGACCGCGGCGATCGTCGCGTGGCGACTGCGCGACTCTGTCCTGAGCCTCGCCGTCGCCGTCACGATGTCACTCGTGCTGCTTCCCGTCACATGGTTCCACTACCCGATCGCGCTGCTGCCGTTCGCGATCGTCGCAGTGGCGCGCGCCTCAGCTCCGCGCGACCTGCGCCGCGTCGCCGCGTTCCTGGCGGGCGCGGCCACCATCGCGGCCGTCGCCATCGTGGATCCCGTCCTGTCGTGGCTCGCTGTCGGGTTCGTGGTCGTGGCGGTCGCGGTAGCCCGATCAACGCCGGGACGCGACGTGGACCGCAGTCGTGTCCAGACCGCCGCCCCTGGAAGTCGTCCGTAGCCGGTCGGATCGGACCAGACGGGGATGCTCCAGGAACGCGGGCCACCGGTGTCCCAGCGCCAGGCACCCTACGACAAGCACGAAGGCCAGCCAGTACAACGCCACGCCGTACGAGGCAAGGCACAGGACGGCGATAAGGGCGATCTCCGCACGAACCGTGAGGAGGGCCGGGAGCAGGAAGAGCCAGCCGAACGAGTGGAGCGAGGGTGAACCGACGATGAGGAGGACACCCGTCCAGGTGGCAGCGGTCCCCCGCGGCACCTTGAACGTGGCGAGCGCGGAAGCCAGCACGACCGGGGCGACCAGCAGCGATGGAAGGACTCTCCCGATCCCGGGCCCGCCGGGTATCCACGCCGGGTCGCTGGCCCGCTGCAGTTGGTGGAGCCATCCGAGGTAGATGGAGAAGCCCGTCAACGGCAACGTCGAAGCGACCAGCGCGGCGAAGACCGAGGCTGCCAGGAGGGCGTTTCGGGGATTCGCACGCAGCGCAAGCAGCCAGGCGTGGACCTGGGTGATCTTCAGCAGGCCGATGCTTGCTGCGAGGCCGGCGCGCCAGGCCGGGGCGAAGCCGGAACCAGCCAGGCGCGCGAACGGTCGTTCCGCAGGTTGCGCGGACGATTGTGCCCAGAACGCGAACACGAACGCGGCGAAGAGCAGGATCTGGACGTTGCCGCCGAGGATCCCCTCGAGGAATGGGGGCCAGAGCAGGAAGCCTGGAACATACCGCCAGGGCACGGCCAATCGACGGAGCGTGGCGAGAGCGGAGAGGCCGCACACTGCGCACCACGCGGCGAGCACCAGGGATCGCGGGGCGGACGTGAGCGGCGCGAGCAGGGGAAGCAGGAACGGTGGATAGAGGTAGGGGAGCCCGGGCCCGGATTCGACTTGGAAACTGCTCGCCACGTACGGCTCGCCACCATGGAGCCACCGCTCAGCGGCGCGCAACGGGATCTCGAGGTCGACGCCGGTCGGGAACGACAGCACCAGGTTCCGGGCGACGGCCAGGATCATCGCCCCGGCAAGCACACCGAGGGCGAATCGGAACAGGCGGTTCGACGGTGTGCCTGCCGTGAACACGCGGGCCACGGTTCTCATCGGATCCTCATGGGCGGGTCCATGATGCATCGCCCGACCCGTCGTTGGACCGGTACGTTCGGCCGGCTCCGATGGGCCAGGTTCGTCGGCTAGACTGCCGCCACGATGCCCGCCCGTTCGCTGACGATCGTCCTGCCCGCCTACAACGAGGAACAGCGGCTGGGCCCTGCCCTCGACGAGCTGTTCGGCTATCTGCGACGGTCGGGGGAGCGGGCGCGCGAGGGCGCTCCAGGGCCGGATTCGCTGCCCGAAGACGTCCGGGTGCTGGTCGTGGACGACGGCAGCGCCGACGGCACGGCCGAGCTCGTCCGTCGCCGACCCGAGGCAGCGTCGCACGGTGGTTTCCGCTTGGACCTTCTGACGGTGCCCCACGGCGGCAAGGGAGCGGCAGTCCGCGCCGGGATGCTCGCCGCCGATTCCGATCTGGTGGTCTTCGCCGACGCCGACATGGCCACGCCGCCGGACCAGCTCCCGGTGCTCACGTGCGCGCTCGAGACGGCCGACGTCGCGCTCGGGAGCCGCATCCAGCCCGACGGCTCGGACATGCGGACGAGCCAGCCGCTCTATCGCCGCCTGCTCGGCCGGACCTTCCGGACCCTCGCCGCGCTGTGGGTCGTCGGTCCGGTCCAGGACACCCAGTGCGGCTTCAAGGGCTTCAGCCGCGAGGCGGCGCGCGACCTCTTCGCGCGCCAGCGGGTGACGAGCATCGTCTTCGACGTCGAGCTCATCTACCTGGCCCGCAGGCGCGGCTACCGCCTCGCCGTCGTGCCGATCCGCTGGGCCGACCGGCGCGGGTCGCACATGCAGATGCGACCGGCGGTGGCGGTGCGAGTTGCCTGGGACCTCCTCCGCATCCCGCTCATCCACCGTGGAGCCGGTCGGCAGCCGGCGGCCGCATCGACGCATGACGCCGCCCGGTAGCGTCCGCGCGCTCGATCGCCTGCTGCCCTTCATCGCCCTCGGGACGCTCGGCCTGTCGCTCGCCGTCGTCCTGGGCCATGCAGGCTCGACCCTCGGCTACGACCTGCAGGCCTACGTCGGGGCCGGCGGCCGCGTCCTCCACGGACAGCCGCTCTACGACGCCTCCGCCGACGTCGCCGGTCCGTTCGCCGTGTACCTCTACCCGCCACCGTTCGCCCTCGTGGCGGTCCTGCTCGCCCTGCTGCCGGGCGCGATCGTGACCGGGGGCTGGACCCTGCTGCTCGTCGCGGCCTTCCTCGGCGGCCTCGCCCTGACGCCAGTCTCCTGGCGCGTGCGCTGGCTGGTCGTCCTGCTGGCCGCGCTGTCCTGGCCGTTCCTGTATGCCATCAAGCTCGGTCAGGTCGAGCCCCTGCTGATCCTGGCCTTCGCGGCAACGTGGCGCTGGCTGGACCGGCCAGCGCCTGTGGGGATCTCCGCCGCCCTC
>DASVYJ010000067.1:0-7450 GCA_036392215.1 Candidatus Limnocylindrales bacterium
GACATGCCGAGCGAGCCGAGGCACGCGACGAGGCACGTCACGACGAGGCGGACGCGCACCGGCAGGGACCGCACCCCCGGATTCTGGGCGCACGGCGCAACGAGCGCGCGTCCTGTGACAGCGGCGGCCTCGCGAGGCCGCCGCAAGGCGCACGGACGACGAGGCCCGGCGGGGTTGACATGGGGCGGGAGGCTGGACGGGTAAGGAGGCTCGCATGGCGCAGCACGACCAGGGCCGGCACGCCGGCCCCCGCGATCGACAGGACGAGGGCGAGCACCGCTACGGGCACGGCCCTGCGGGCAGCACCCAGGACCAGGGCGAGAAGAAGGACGAGCGCCCGGGCTGGATCCACCGCCAGGGTGGCAGCCAGGGCGCGGATCGCCGCGATGAGGCTCGGCGATGAGCGACGACCCGACGACCCGGGCTACGCAGGGTCTCATCCGCCCCGACGAGCCGGGAGCCGAGGCACCCGAGGAGCACGATCGCGTGGGCCGCGCCGCGCCGGGGCGGCCGCACGGCGGGCCGCCGCAGCCCGAGCGCCAGGGCTTCGACCGGGGCGTCGACACCGAGCACCTCGGCTCCCCGGGCCAGGGTGCTCGGCCCGAGCACGAGCCGCCGTCCGGCGGCGCGGAAGAGCCGATCCGCTGAGCGCGGCAGCCCCCGCCTCAGGGGCACGCCACGCGGCGCGGCATCTCCGGCGCGGCGAGTCGCCGGGCTAGACTTGGCGGAGCCCGTCCGCCGGAGGAGCCGTGACCGCCCCGCCCGTCCCGTCGCTCGTCAGCCTCGCCGACGTGCGGCGGGCCGCCCGCCGCCTGCGCGGCGTGGCGCTGCGGACGCCGCTGCTGCCGTTCGCGCCCCCGACGGCCCGTGGCACCGCCGGCGGTACCGACGGCACGCCCCCGCTCGAGGCGTGGCTCAAGCCCGAGTCCCTCCAGCCGATCGGGGCCTTCAAGCTGCGCGGCGCGTACAACGCGATCGCCGCGCTGCCGGCCGCCCGCCGCCGGCGGGGCGTGGTGACGCACTCGAGCGGCAACCATGCGCAGGGCGTCGCGCGGGCCGCGCGGCTGCTCGCGGTCCCGGCCGTCGTGGTCATGCCGCGGACGGCCCCAGCGGTGAAGGTCGCCGGCGTGCGCGCCGACGGGGCCGAGATCGTCTTCGTCGGGCCCTCGTCCGACGAGCGACTGGAGGTCGCCCATCGGCTCGCCGAGGAGCGGCATCTCAGCCTCATCTCCTCGTACGACGACGCGGCGGTGATCGCCGGCCAGGGGACCGTCGGGCTGGAACTCGTCGAGCAGGTCGCCGAACTCGACCGCGCAGCCCCGACCGCCGCGGAACCCGCGGCTCTGACGGTCCTCGTGCCGATCGGCGGCGGCGGTCTCGCCAGCGGCGTCTCGCTCGCCGTCAAGGCCCTTCGGCCCGACGCCCGCGTGTACGGCGTGGAGCCGGCCCTGGCCGCGGACGCCCGCGATTCCCTGCGCGAAGACCGTCTCGTCGCGTGGCCGCCCGAGGCCGTGAGCCGGACCATCGCCGACGGCCAGCGCCTCACGTCGATCGGTCGGCTGCCGTTCGAGCACCTCCGCCGCTTCCTCGACGGCGTGCTGGCCGTGGAGGAGGACGAGCTGAAGCGGGCGATGTTCCGAGCGGCGCGCGATGCCCGCCTGGTCCTCGAGCCGTCGGGCGCCTCGACCCTCGCCGCGCTCCTGTACCGCCGCGCCGAGCTGCCCGCCGCGGGCCGCATCGTCGCCGTCCTCTCGGGCGGCAACGTCGAGCCCGACCGCTACCGCGAGTGGCTGGCCGAGGGTGAGGCACTCGAGGCGGACGCCACTCCGACAGCCTGACGCCCCGGCCGCTACCGGAGCGAGGGATCGCTGCGGGCCGCCATCCGTTCCGCTGCCGCGTCCCGCATCGCCCGCCAGAAGCGGCGCTTCGCACCCGGGTCGCGGCTCGCCTCGAGGGCGGCGAGCTCGCGGCCGAGCGTCCGCCGGCTGCGGATCCGCTCGGGGTCGAGGCGGCCTGTCGCGACCGCGGCGCGGACCGCGCAGCCCGGCTCCGACTCGTGGCGGCAGTCGCGGAAGCGGCAGTCGACGGCGAGGGCCTCGACCTCGTCGAACGCCTGGTCGAGGCCGTCGACCTCCCAGAGGCCCAGCTCGCGCATGCCCGGCGTGTCCACGACGAGTCCGCCGCCGGGCAGCCGCAGCAGCTCGCGCCGGGTCGTCGTGTGGCGGCCGCGGCCGTCGCCGGCGCGGACGTCGGCGACCGCCTGGCGCTCGCCGCCCAGCAGGGCGTTGATGAGGGTCGACTTGCCGACGCCGGACGAGCCGAGCAGGGCGGTCGTGCGTCCCGGCATGATCCGGGCCGCGAGCTCGGCCAGGCCCGTCCCGTCGACGGCGCTCACGACGGTGACCCGGAGCCCCGCGGCGACAGCCTCGGCCTGCAGGACGAGCGCGTCGCGCGCCCCCGAGGGACAGCGGTCGGCCTTGGTCAGGACGAGCTCGGGCGCGGCGCCGCTCTCCCAGGCGACGGCCAGGTAGCGCTCGAGCCGCCGCGGGTTGAGGTCGCGGTCGAGCGATGTCGCGACGAGCACGGCGTCGACGTTCGCGGCGACGACCTGCCCGGCCGGCGCGCGGCCGGCGGCCCGCCGGACGAAGGCCGACCGGCGGGGCAGGACGGCCTGGATGACGACCTCGGCCCGGCTGTCCCCGCAGCCGGCCTCCGTGGCGCCGGCAGACCCCTCGAAGGCCACCCAGTCGCCCACGACCGGGAAGTCAGCGGGGCCGGCGGCGGCATGGCGGAACCGTCCCGAGACGATGCCCGGCAGCTCGCCCTGCGCCGTCACGAGGACGGCTCGGTCCCGGTGCTGGACGACGACCCGGCCGGGAACGAGCTCGCGCCCCTCCGCCGCGCCGAGCGCCGCGGCCCAGGCCGGCGACCAGCCGAACGCCTCGAGCTCGCTCATCGCGACCCGCCTCCCTGCTGCCTCGCGGCCGCGGCGACGTCGAGCGGCCGGCGCCACTCGACCGAGTGGGCCTCGACCCGGAAGCCCATGAGCTCGTAGAGGTGGACCGCGCCCGTCGGGTTCTGCGCGTCCACGGTGAGGGCCGACTCGGTCAGGCCGCGAGCCCGGAACTCGCGGAGCGTGCTGGTGATGAGCGCCCGGGCGATTCCGCGGCCGCGCCACGGACGGCGGGTGGAGATGCACTCGCACCAGCCGAGGCGGCGGCCCGTCGCCTCGTTCTCGACCTCGTCGACGTAGCCGCGGACCTGGCCCACGATCTCGTCGCCCTGCCACGCGATCCGCCAGAGGCTGAGGTCGTTGGTCGGATCACGGACGAACTGCTGGTAGGCGTCCTCGGACTCGTCCTCCGCGGAGGCCGCCCAGTGGTCGCGGAAGGCCTCGCGGTCGGCCGCGAAGATCGTCCGGAGCTGCTCGGGTCGCGCGGGACGGAGCTCGACGCCGGGCGGCAGCGGCAGCTCTGGGACGTCGTCCAGGTTGGGCCGCCGCATGGTGTAGCCGTGGCGGACCGCCACGTAGCCGGCGCCGGAGAGGCGTTCCGCGAAGCGGTCGCCGGCGCCGAAGGGGTGGACGGCGATGGAACGCGGCCGGTCGGTCGGCGTGGCCGAGGCGACGGCGAGGCAGCGCGTCTCCGCCCGCTCGAGCAGCGCGGTGGCGGTCACGGCGGGGTCGCCGGCGGCCGGGTCGACGAACAGGAGCATGGCGTGGACACGCTCGCCGCTGAGCTCGTCGTGCCACTCCGAGCGCACGTAGCCGGCCGGCTCGCCGTCGATGGAGGCGACGACCAGGTCGCGCGGCAGGTCCGTGTTCGGCAGATGCTCGTAGTGGATGCGCAGCTGCTCGGCGGAACGCGCCTCGAGGTGGCCGTCGGCGGCGCGCGCGGCATCGGCGATGGCAGCGATCGCTTCGAAGTCCTCCGGACCAGCGAAGGGCCGGAGGACGACGGTCGGGGCGGCCTGGGCGGCCGCTGAGGCGGCCGAGTGAGACGTCGCCATGTCAGCCCACCCGCTTGAGCTTGCCGGTCCGCTTGGCGTAGCGCTCGGCCTGGCCGAAGGCCCAGACGCCCAGCGGGATGAGCACGACGGCCATCACGAGGAGCGGCCAGATGTCGCCCATCAGGGAGCCTACGCCGACGCCGTCGACGAGACCCTGCCGTACGCCGTCCAGGACGTACGTCGCCGGCGACAGCCGGGAGAGGACCTGCATCCAGCCCGGCAGGATGTCGACCGAGTAGTAGACCCCGCTGATGAGCAGCAGGACCGACTGGAGGACGAAGGTCATCTGGGCGCCC
Source organism: Candidatus Limnocylindrales bacterium (assembly GCA_036392215.1). Lineage (GTDB taxonomy): Bacteria > Chloroflexota > Limnocylindria > Limnocylindrales > CSP1-4 > JAJYJO01. Next base: position 4,305 of record DASVYJ010000067.1, read on the forward strand.
CGCTCGACGTACATCATCGGCAGGATGGCGGCCAGCATCCCGATGCCGATGAAGCTGAGCGAGCCGACCAGCATGAACACGGCGGCCGTTGCCAGGTTCGCGTGGGACATGTCCAGGCCGAAGAACAGGACCAGGGCCACCAGCACGCAGGTCGTGTGGACGAGCCCGTAGAGGATCGCGTAGAAGGTCGAGCCGAGCAGGTGGGTCGCCCGGCGGACGGGCGCCATCATCGTGTACTCGAGCGTGCCCTCCCAGCGCTCCCAGGTGATGGTCTCGGCGATGAAGCTGAAGATCACCGAGAGGTAGTTCCAGAAGACGGCACCGATCATCAGCATCAGCAGGAGGCGGCCATCGCCCAGCTGCTTGCCGATCAGCGAGATGGCCAGCGCGCCCGCCACGTTGTAGACGAGGAAGGCGAACTCCCAGCCGAAGTAGCGCTTGGTCAGGTTGAAGTTGCGCTCGACGAAGGCGTACGACGCCTTCAGCTCGTGCGCGACGGCGGTCACGGGATTCCCTCCAGGCTCGAGGAGCCGGCCCGACCCGGTCATCGGGACCGGGCCGGCTCGAAGGGCTGGTCGAACGCCAGCCGGGCGCCGAGGCGCATCAGCCGGAGCCCGACGCGGCGGCGGAGGGGGTCCGGGGCGGCGGCCGCGAGCTGCTCGCGGTCGCGCGCCCGGACCTCCAGCCGGTGGATGCGCTCGGCCTGGACGAGCCGGGCCGACGTCCGATCGAGCGGGTCGAACACTGGGATCACCTCCCTTCCGAGGGGGTCTGGCGGGCTCGGCGCCCGCGGCGGATGCGTGGATGGACTCAGTGGTGGGCTGAGGGGTCGGGCGGTCATGCGTCGGGCTCCTCGGCCTCCGCCTCGACATCGTCGTCGAGCGAGCGGCCGGTGTAGGTCATGAAGACGCTGTCGAGGGTCGGCGGGAGACCGACCTCCCGGGCGACCCGCTCCTTGAGGCCGGCCGGGGTGTCCTCCGCGACCAGGCGACCGCCGTCGAGGATGCCGATCCGGTCGCAGAGACGGTCCGCCTCGGCGAGGTCGTGGGTCGTCAGGACGATCGTCGCGTCGTGGCTCGTGCGGACCTCCTCGACGAAGGCCTGGACGTCGAGCTTGGAGCGCGGGTCGAGGCCGGTCGTCGGCTCGTCGAGGAGCAGCAGGGCCGGGCTCGTCAGCAGGGCTCGCGCGATCGCGACCTTCTGCTGCATGCCCCGGCTCATCTGCTCGACCGGCCGTCCGAGCCGCTTCTCGGCGATCCCGAGCCGGCCGAGGATGGTCACGGCCTCGCTCGCGGCCTGCCGGGTATCGAGCCCGTAGAGCCGCGCGGCGAAGGCGAGGTTCTCGGCCGGCGAGAGCTTCTTGAAGAAGGCGGCGTCCACGCTGACCCGGTTGATCAGCCGCTTGACCGCCATCTCCTCACGCTCGAGGTCGTGGCCGAAGACCTCGACCCGCCCGGCGTCGAGCGTCAGCAGGCCGCTGACGAGCCGGATGAGCGTGCTCTTGCCGCTCCCGTTGGCGCCCAGGATGCCGTAGATCTCCCCGCGCTCGAGGCGGATCGAGACGTCGCGGATGGCCTCGACGGGTCGCTTGCGGCGGCCGACGACGAAGCGCTTCGTGACGCGTCCGACCAAGAGCGCGGGCAGGGTCGCGGCGTCAGCGACCGGTCGCTGTCGACCGTTCGTGGGCTCGGACGACGTCGCCGGGACGTGGAGCGTCTGCAGTTCGGGGTCGAGGATCGTGGTCATCCTGATGCTCCGCTGGACCGGCGCCGGGGCGTCGGTCGAGGACGAGTCGTCGCGAGGGCCCGCGACTCCCGATCCACCGGCGGCGCGCCGCGCGGGGCATCAAGAAAGCCGTGGGCTCGATCCGCCCACGGCTCAGAGGGTTCGTCCGGCGGCGTCACCGCCTCGCGTCAACCTGAGATGGGCAGACCTCTCCCGCCGTCGGGGGCGACGGCCCCGAGGAGGCGGACGAAGGTGATGCGAGTGCTCATCTGGTGGGCTGCTCCCATCGTCAGGTCGAGGACGCTCAGCGAGCGCCGGAGGCGGACGATACGCCGTTCGACGTAGGCGTGTCAACCTCCGGGGGCCGGATCAGGGTGCCCCGGCTGCCACCGGGCCCCCGAGGATCGAAGGGGCCGGTTCCCGCTGTTTCTATGGATTCCTCGGGATGTCCGCCCATGGGGAGGGGCCTACGTTTCACGCCGCGAGGGCGCTGAGGCGGGGCCCGAACCCGTCCGCCGGGGAGGCGCGGAGCCACTGGCGGGACCGACTCGCGAGCTACGCCGGGGCTCTCGAGTCTTCGCGCCCCGACCCTCGATGCGGTCGAGGCGGACTCGGCGACGCGTCCTTCAGCAAGAGAAGAGGGGAATGAGATGAAGCGCTTGCTCTTCGCCACAGCAGCTACGGCCACGCTGCTGACGACGCTCGTCGGGCCGGTGGCCGTTTCGGCCAACGACGACCCGCACCGCACCTTCCTGCCGGCTGCTCCGTTCGACCTGCCGGCCGGGACATACTGCGCCTTCGACGTCCACCTGGACATCCTGGCCGACCGTGAGTACGCCGCCACCACGATCCTGCCCGACGGCTCGACGAGGCTCACGGTGACCGGGTCGTACATGCTCGCCGCGAGCAACGACCAGACCGGCAAGACCATCGTTGTGAACGCGGGAGGCCCGGGGACATTCACCGCCCTCCCCAACGGAACGACGGTCATCGGCTCCTTCCGAGGGCGTGCCCTGTTCTTCGCGCCCAACCTCACCCAGTTCGGGTTCCCGTCCAACGTCGTGCTGACGGCAGGACCGGCAGTCGTCACGCAGGAGTACGCCGGGGACGGCAGCTTCACGTTCACGAGCTTCGAGGGCCATCCGCAGTTGATCACGGACGTCTGCGCCGCCCTCTCCTGAGCTGCCGACCGCCGGGCCGCCCCTCGCGAGGGCTCGTCCGCGTCGCGGTCCGCGACGCCCCGTTTGACGCCCCGTCGGGCCCGCCGTACCCTGCCCGTCCCGAGGCCGTCCCAGCGTCCCGAGCGTCCCCCCGGCGCGGCGCGGGGACCCCCGGCGGTCCGCGGAGTCGCCTTGACCCTCGAGACGCTCCCGCGCGGCTGGTGGGGCTACCACTGGTCGCCGCCGCACCCCCGCTCGATC
>DASVYJ010000068.1:0-28899 GCA_036392215.1 Candidatus Limnocylindrales bacterium
AGCCGCCGTCCCCGCCGTCCGGCCGCCGGCCGCCGAGGCCGGGCAGCGCGAAGGGGGAGGCCGGAGCCTCGGCAGCGGTGCCGCGGGTCCGCGCGTCGCGGCGCTCGCCCGCGTCGGCGACCACCGTCGCGCCCTCGCTCCGGAAGACCAGCACCGAGCCGACGGGATCGGCGTCCGCGGTCACGGACTCGCCGGGCCGGAACTCGGCCCGCAGGAGCGAGCGCGCGAGCGGGTTCTCGACGAGCCGCTGGATCGTCCGCTTGAGCGGCCGCGCCCCGTAGGCTGGATCCGTGCCCTCGCGGACGATCAGCAAGCGGGCCGCCGGGGTGAGCGAGAGGGTCAGGTCCTGGCCCGCCAGCCGGCGCTGGAGGTCGGCCAGCAGGAGATCGACGATCGCCGCCAGGTCGGCCTCGCTCAGGCTGTGGAAGACGATCACCTCGTCGACCCGGTTGAGGAACTCCGGCCGGAACTGCTGGCGGAGCGCCTCGGTGACCTGACGCTTCATCGTCTCGTACGCCGCGGGCGTGTCCAAGCCGACCGCCACGATGGCCTGCGAGCCGACGTTGCTGGTCATGATCAGGACCGTGTTCCGGAAGTCGACGGTCCGGCCCTGGCCGTCGGTCAAGCGGCCGTCGTCGAGGACCTGGAGCAGGACGTTGAAGACGTCCGGATGGGCCTTCTCGATCTCGTCGAGCAGGACGACCTGGTACGGCCGGCGCCGGACCGCCTCCGTCAGCTGGCCGCCCTCCTCGTAGCCGATATAGCCGGGGGGCGCTCCGACGAGCCGCGAGACGGAGAACTTCTCCATGTACTCGCTCATGTCGAGGCGGACCATCGCGCCCTCGTCGTCGAAGAGGAACTCGGCCAGCGCCCGGGCAAGCTCGGTCTTGCCGACGCCGGTCGGGCCGAGGAAGAGGAACGAGCCGATCGGCCGGCGGGGGTCCTTGAGGCCGGCCCGCGCCCGGCGAACGGCGTCCGATACGGCCTGGATCGCCTCGTCCTGGCCGACGACGCGCCCATGGAGGCGGTCCTCCATCTGGACGAGCCTGGCCGTCTCGCCCTCCATCAGCTTGGTCACCGGGATCCCGGTCCAGGAGGCGACGATCTCGGCGATGTCGTCCGCGTCGACCTCCTCCTTGAGCAGGCGCCCGGGGCCCTGCAGGGCCGCGAGGGCCGCCGACTGCTCGGCGAGGCGCTGCTGGAGGGCCGGCAGGGTGCCGTACTTGAGCTGGGCGGCCGTGCCGAAATCGGCCTCCCGCTCGGCCTGCTCGATGCGGACCTGGAGGGTCTCGAGCTCCGACTTGGTTGCCCGCATCGCGGCGATGGCGTCCTTCTCGGCCTGCCAGCGCTGCTTCATCGCCCCGCCTTCCTCGGCGAGCTCGGCGAGCTCGCGCTCGAGGACCTCGAGGCGGGACCTGGAGGCCTCGTCCGTCTCCTTGCGCAGGGCCTCCCGCTCGATCTCGAGCTGGATCCGGCGGCGCTCGAGCTCGTCGAGCTCGATCGGCATCGAGTCGATCTCCATCCGCAGCCGGCTGGCCGCCTCGTCGACCAGGTCGATCGCCTTGTCGGGAAGGAAGCGCTCGGTGATGTAGCGGTTGGAGAGCGTGGCCGCGGCGACGAGCGCGGAGTCGGTGATCCGGACGCCGTGGTGGACCTCGTACCGCTCGCGCAGGCCGCGCAGGATCGAGATCGTCTCCTCGACCGTCGGCTGGTCGACGAGCACGGGCTGGAAGCGCCGCTCGAGGGCGGCGTCCTTCTCGATGTGCTTGCGGTACTCGTCGAGCGTCGTCGCCCCGATGGTGTGGAGCTCGCCGCGGGCGAGCATCGGCTTGAGCAGGTTCGAGGCGTCCATGGCGCCTTCTGCCGCCCCGGCGCCGACGACGGTGTGCAGCTCGTCGATGAAGAGGATCACGCCTCCCTCGGCGTCCTTGATCTCCTTGAGGACGGCCTTGAGGCGCTCCTCGAACTCGCCGCGGTACTTCGCCCCGGCGACCATCGCCCCGAGGTCCAGGCCGATGACCCGCTTGTCCTTGAGCGTCTCGGGGACGTCGCCGCGGACGATGCGCTGGGCCAGGCCCTCGACGATGGCCGTCTTGCCCACGCCGGGCTCGCCGATCAGGACCGGGTTGTTCTTGGTCCGCCGGCTCAGGACCTGGATGACGCGGCGGATCTCCTCGTCCCGGCCGATGACGGGATCGAGGGTGCCGGCGCGCGCCTCCTGGGTCAGGTCGCGGCCGTACTTCTCGAGCGCCTGGTAGGTGCTCTCGGGGTTCTGGCTCGTGACGCGCTGGCCGCCGCGGACGCTGGAGAGCGCCTGGAGGATGGCCTCGTGGCCGGCCCCGTTGCGCTCCAGCAGCTGCTGGGCCTCCCCGCCGACCTGGCTCTCGGCGAGCAGCAGGTGCTCGGTCGACACGTAGTCGTCGCGCAGCCGGCGCGCCTCCTCCCCGGCCAGGTCGAGGACGCGCTTGGCCCGCGGGTCGAGGCTGAGCGAGCCGCCCTGGATGTGGGCGCGCCGGTTGAGCGTGGCCGCGAGCTCGCCCCGGAATGCGGGCAGGTCGACGCCGAGGCGGCGGAGGGTCTCGGCCGGGACGCCGTCGCCAGGCTCGACGAGCGCGGCCAGGAGGTGCTCGGCGTCGAGCACGGGGCTCTGCAGCTCCTCGGCCAGCCGCTGGCCGGCGACGATGGCCTCCTGGGCCTTCTGGGTGAAGCGATCGAGTTGCATGGGTCGGTTCTCAGTCGGTGGAAGGGGTGATCGGATGGACGAGGTGGGCCGGTCCGATCCGGCCCCGGGCTCCGCGCCTCATGTCCCGGCCCGCGGGTTCTGCTGGCGGGCGAGCTCCAGGAAGCGCTCGGCGGCGGCGCGCGCGTCGTCGTCGAGGTGCTCCGGCAGGACGACGCGGATCCGGACGTAGAGGTCGCCCGTGCCCGTCCCCCGCAGGCGCGGCATACCCTGGCCGGTCAGCCGGAACGTGCGCCCGTTCTGGGTCCCGGGCGGCAGCGTCAGCAGGACGCGGCCCTTGAGCGTCCCGACCTCGACCTGGCCGCCGAGGAGCGCCTCGCGCAGGCTGACCGGCAGCTCGCGGGTCAGGTCCGCGCCGTTGCGGGCGAAGACGGGGTGGGTCCGGACCCGGGCCACGAGGTAGAGGTCCCCGCCGTCGGGCGCCTTGCCGCCCAGCCGGATCCGGCTGCCGGTCTCGACGCCGCGGGGGACCTGGACCTCCAGGCGGCGCTCGCCGACCTGGACCAGGCGCGATGTCCCGTGGTAGGCCTCCTCGAGGCCGAGGTCGACCTCGACCTCCGTCTCGCCGCGCCGGCGCGCGGCCCCACTCGCCGCGCCGCCGGCTGTCCGGAATGGGCCGCCCTGTGCCTCGGGATGCGCGGCCGACCCGAACTGGAGCCCCGACAGGATGTCGTCGAAGCCCAGCGCGCCGCCCCCGTCGCTGGGGCGGCTCCGCGTCGCCGTCCGGCCCCGGCCGCCCCCCGCGGCCGCAGCGGCCGCCTCGTCGGCACCGAAGAACATCCGGAAGAAGTCGCTGAACCCGCCGCTCTCGCCGCCGCGGAACTCGAAGCGGACGTTGCCCGCGCCGCCCGGTCCCCCGCCGGCGGTCCGGAATCCGGCGAACGGGCCACCCGGCCCGAACGGGTCGGCGGCGCCACCCGCGGCTCCTGCGCCGGCCCGCTGGTACGCCTCCCAGTCCGCGCCGAGCAGGTCGTACTTCTTGCGCTTGTCCGGGTCGCTCAGGACGGCGTGGGCCTCGTTGACCTCCTTGAATCGACGCTCGGCCGTCCGGTCGTCGGGGTTGCGATCCGGGTGGAGCTTCTGGGCGAGCTTGCGGTAGGCCTTCTTGATCTCGGCCTGGGACGCCGTGCGGGGCACGCCCAGGGTCTTGTAGTAGTCGCGGTATTCCATCAGTCCAGGTCCTCCGGGCGGCCGGGACCGGCGGGGATCGCTCCCGGCCGGTCCGCGGTCCCGTCCGTCACCTGAGGTCCTTCGGGTGCAGCGGTGGCTGGCGCGGCCGGGGCTCAGTGGCCCCCGACCACGACGGCCGGCTGCTCTTCCGTCGGGAAGTTGGAGCGCCGGACCCGGCTCTCGGGCTCGGGCCGCGGGGTGCGGCCGTCGTCGAGGACCGTCGGCGGCTCGGCCTGGAGCGGCACCGGCTTGCGCCGGAGCGCCGCCTCCAGGACCTGCTCCATCGAATCGACGAGGACCAGCTTGATCTGCTTCCGGATCTCGTCCGGGATGTCGCGCAGGTCCTTCTCGTTCTTCTTGGGCAGGATCACGATCCTCGCGCCCGCGAGGTGGGCGGCGAGGATCTTCGACTTGAGGCCGCCGATCGGCAGGACGCGCCCACGGAGGGTGATCTCACCGGTCATGGCCACGTCCTTGCGGACGGGGATGCCCGCCAGGGCGCTGACCATCGCGGTGGCCATCGTCACGCCGGCCGATGGCCCGTCCTTGGGGACGGCGCCGGCCGGGACGTGGATGTGGAGGGTGTTCTTCTCGAAGACCTCGCGCTTGATGCCGAGCTCGTCGGCATGGGCCCGGATCCAGGACAGGGCGGCCCGGGCGGACTCGCGCATGACCTCGCCGAGCTGGCCGGTGAGGATGAAGTCCTCCTTGCCCTCCATCCGGGTGACCTCGACGGCGACGACATCGCCGCCGACCTCGGTCACCACGAGCCCCGTGGCCGAGCCGATCTGGTCCTCCGCCTCCAGCTCGCCGTACTCGAAGGGCGGCGGGCCGAGGTACTCCACGAGCTTCTTGAGGTCGACCGTCGTCTTCCGCTTGCGCCCCTCGGCGACCGAGCGGGCGACCTTGCGGAAGATGTTGGCGATCTCGCGCTCCAGGTTCCGCACACCCGCCTCGTGGGTGTACGAGCGGACGAGCTCCACCATCGCCTCGTCGGCGATGGCGACCTGGTGCTCCTTGAGGCCGTGGTTGGCGCGCTGCTTGGGGATGAGGAAGCGCTTGCCGATCTCGATCTTCTCCTGCTCGGTGTAGCCGGGCAGCTGGATGATCTCCATCCGGTCGCGGAGGGGGGCGGGGATCGGGTCGAGCAGGTTGGCGGTGGTGATGAAGAGGACCTTCGCGAGGTCGAAGGGCACCTCGAGGTAGTTGTCCTGGAACGAGAAGTTCTGCTCGGGGTCGAGCACCTCGAGGAGCGCCGAGGACGGATCGCCCCGGAAGTCCATCCCGATCTTGTCGACCTCGTCGAGCATGAAGACCGGGTTGTTGGTGCCCGCCGTCTTGACGTTCTGGATGATCCGGCCGGGGAGAGCCCCGATATACGTCCGGCGGTGGCCCCGGATCTCGGCCTCGTCGTGGATCCCGCCGAGGCTCATCCGGACGAACTTGCGGCCCATCGCCCGGGCGATGGACTTGCCGAGCGAGGTCTTGCCGACGCCGGGCGGTCCGACGAAGGCGAGGATGGGGCTGCGGATCGTGTCCGCCAGCGAGCGGACGGCGAGGTACTCGAGGATGCGCTCCTTGATCTTCTCGAGGCCGTAGTGGTCCTCGTCGAGGATCTTGGCCGCCTCCTTGATGTCGAGCCGGTCGTCCGTCGAGACCTTCCAGGGCAGCCCGATGAGCCAGTCGACGTAGGTCCGGATGACGCCGACCTCCGGCGAGGCCGACGGGATCCGGCTCATCCGGTCGATCTCCTTGATCGCCCGGGCCTTGATCTCATCGGGCATGCCGGCCTGCTCGACCTTCTCGCGCAGCTCGTTGATCTCGGCCTGCTGCGGGTCGTCCTCGCCCAGCTCGCGCTGGATGGCCTTCAGCTGCTCGCGGAGGATGTACTCGCGCTGGGTCTTGTCCATCTCGGACTTGACCTCGGACTGGATCTTGCCCTTCAGCTCGAGGATCTCGATCTGACGGCCGAGGAAGTTCGAGACGAGCTTGAGGCGTTCGACGACGTCGACCGTCTCGAGCAGCTCCTGGCGCTGCTCGACGCTCATGTCGGGGCTGTAGGCGACCATGTCCGCCAGCAGCCCAGGCTCGGTGATGTTGCGGGCCGCGACCGCTGCCTCGGGCGGCACGGGCGCGCCGTTCTGGACGTACTGCTCGATCTGGCCCTGGACGGTCCGGATGAGCGCCTGGACCTCGATCCCGGCCGGGACCTCGTCCTTCAGCTCCTCGATCCGGACCACGAGGTACGGCGAGGTCGAGGTGAAGCCGTGGACGCGCAGGCGCGCCTGACCCTGGACGATGGCCCGGACGGTCCCGTCCTGGAGCTGGACGACCTGGGCGATCTTGGCCAGGGTGCCCACGGGATAGAGCTCCGAGGGGTCCTCGATCTCCTCGCGCTCGGCGACCCGCTGGGTCACCAGGGCGATCTGGCCGCCGCTGGCGACGGCGGCGTTGAGCGCTGCGACGCTCTTCTCTCGCCCGACCTGGAGCGGGACGATCATCTCCGGGAAGATGACCGTCTCGCGCAGGGCGACGAGAGGCAGCTCGCGGACCTCGGCGGCGCCGGTCGGCTGCTCGTCGTCCCGCTTCCGTGGTCGGTCAGGCATCAGGTGTCTCCTATCGAACGGTGCGCTTGGTGATGCGCACGAAGTGGGTCTGGGTACTGGTCGCGGCCGGGGGCTCGGCCGGCTCTTCGCGCGTCCCTTCGTCGAAGAGGCGTTCGAGGATCCGCGTGCCGAGCCGCTCTTCGAGCTCGAAGAGGATCCGGACGCCGGCGAGGTTCACGCCACGCTCCTGGGTCAGGTGCCGGATCCAGAGGATGCGGCGGATGTCGTTCTCGCTGTACAGACGGATGTTGGTGGGCGTGCGGGCGGGGGCCAGCAGCCCCTCGTCCTCGTAGATGCGGAGGGTGCGGGGATGGGCGCGGACCATCGCGGCCGCCACGCTGATGACGTAGACGGGCCTCGTGGGGTCCCGGTCGAAGCGGCCGCGCACGTCCTCCGCCCTACCGCTGCCCGTCTTCCGGCAGCCCGGCCTTCGACTGCGGCTGCCCATCGCCGGTCGTGCTGATCCTGATCTGGCGAGGCTTGACGGCCTCGGCCTTGGGGATCCGCAGGGTGAGCACACCGTCGCTGAAGTCCGCCGTCGCCCTGTCGGTCTGGAGGTCCTGCGGCAGCGTCACCGTTCGGCTGAATTCGCCGCGGCGGATCTCGTTGACCAGGACCGATCCCTCCTCGCGCGTCCGCTCCGAGGTCGAGCGGCCGCTCAGGGTCAGGGCGTCGCCGGTGACCGTGATCTCCACGTCCTCGGGCTTGACGCCGGGCATGGCGGCCTCGAGGACGAGGTCGTCGGCGGTGGTGTAGATGTCGAGGGGAAGGTCCGCGGCCTGGGCGCCGACGCCACCCCAGCTGTGCGGGTTGACGAAGCTATCCTCGAACAGGCGGTCCATCGCCTGGCGAAGCGAGAGCAGTTCACCGAAGGGCGACGGACGGCGCACGATCGTCATGTCGTGTACCTCCTGGTTGTGAAGTGGGCCTCGGCGGACGCTCCGCCGGGGGTCCCGTCCGGGGCCTCCCCGGACACGACCGCAGCCTAGAACCCTACCAATACCATTGTCAAGAGTGTTACGCGAACTTCACGGAGCCGGACAGCCGTAGCGGAGGGCGAGCGCGGCTGCGGTGGCCGCCATCGCGGCGCGCAGCTCCGGCGGTCCCACGACCTCCACCCGGTCGCCGAGCCGGAGCAGGTCGTCGTGGGCGGTCTCGAGCGCATCGGTCAGGAACGTGACCCGCCGCCAGGCCGCGTCCGCCGCGTCCGCCTCCGGCCGCATCGGGCCGCCGAGGCGGTCGCCGCCGACGGCGTAGACCAGGTCGCCGATGGCGTCGGCCCGCACCCGCACGGTGACCGGCGTCGTCCGCAGGCCAGCCTCGAAGGCCGCCTCGCTGGCCTCCCAGTGCCGGGCCAGGTCGAAGTCCGGCGGTCGTTCGACCCCCTCGTCGAGGAGCGCCGCCCGCTCGATCCGCGAGATGCGGTACGTCCTGAGCGTGCCGTCCCGGGCCGCGACGAGATACCAGGTCCCACCCTTGAGGACGAGCCCCAGCGGATCGACCCGGCGGACGACCGTCCCAGCCGGGCCTCGGTAGTCCATCGCCAGGCGCCGGCCCTCCCAGACCGCCGCCGCCACCGTCGGCAGACAGGCCAGCTCGTCGCTCGAGCGGAACCAGCCGGGCGCCACGAGCAGGAAGCGCTCGCGCAGACGGGTCGCCCGGCGTCGCAGCTCGGGCGGGAGGGCGGCCAGCACCTTGAGCTGGGAGGCCGCCAGGACCGTGCCCAGACCGAGCTGCGCCGCGGGCCCCTCCAGGCCGGACAGGAAGAGCGCCTCCGCCTCGTCGGCGTCCAGGCCAGTGAGCCTGGTCCGGTAGCCATCGACCAGGCGGTAGCCGCCGGCGGCGCCGCGCTCCGCGTACACCGGCACACCCGCCTCGGCGAGAGCCTCCATGTCGCGATAGACGGTCCGCGGCGACGTCTCGAGCTCCCCGGCGATCTGGGCCGCCGTGAGCTGCCCCCGCAGCTGGAGGAGCAGGAGGATGCGGACGAGGCGACTGGCCTGCACGCGGGCAGGATAACTCCTAAAACTGCCGCTCCATGTCAGGTATCGGCCGTAGGCTGTCTCTCGTGAGACAGAGGCGACCCGGCGGAGGAGCCGCGGCGTCCCGGCCGGAGGAGCGAGCGATGAGCCATCCCGAGACGATCCTGGCCCTGATCCAGGAGGAGCGATCGCGCGAGATCGCCCGAGCGGAGCGGCTGCGCTCGCTGCGGACGCGGAACCGGAGTGGGACCCCGCCAGCCGTCGGCGCGGCGCGACGACAGCTCGGTCAGGTCTTCCTGCGGCTCGGCGCCTGGCTGGTCCTGTCGGGCACGCCGGCCCTCCGCCACTGAAGGCGCCAGCAGTCGCCTCGGACGCGCCGGCCGGGCTCGCGGCCCGCCCTGGTCAGGCCTCCGTGGCCTCGCCCAGCAGGACGCGGTGCAGCTCGGCTTCGCACTCCGTTCGGCCGATCCCCAGGACCTTGTCCCCCGGCCGAAGGATGACGTCGGAGCGGATGGCCTGCGGCGCCTCGCCCCGGATGAGGGCGAACAGGGCACAGCCGTCGGGCAGCTGCAGGTCCGTCGCCGGCTGGCCGACGGCCGGCGAATCCTCGCGCAGCTGGGCCTCGATGAGCTCCAGCTCGCCGCCGCCCACGACGGCCAGGTGCAGCAGCTCGTGGACCGGGATGTTCTCCTCGATCGAACCCAGGATCATCCGGGTCGGCGAGATGAGCTCGTCGACGCCGAGGCGTTTGAAGAGGTAGTCGTTCTTGGGGTTGTTGACCCGGGCGATCGTCCGGCGGACGGCGAAGTGGTGCTTGGCCATCTGGCAGATGACCAGGTTGTCCTCGTCGTCGCCGGTCACGGCGGCCACGATGTCGGCCCGGTTCGCGCCCGCCTGGGCCAGGTAGCGGCCCTCGCAGCCGTCGTGGGGGATGACGACCGAGCCGACCTCGTCGGCGATCTGGGTCGCGCGGGCGGCGTCCTTCTCCATCAGGACGACCTCGTGGCCCGACTGGATCAGCTCCTTGGTCAGGTAGTAGCCCACCTTGCCGCCGCCCACGACGATGACGAACACGACTCAGGCCTCCTGTCGCGACGGGAAGGGGCTCGATCCGCCCGCCGGGCCCGCGGGCGACGGCGAGGCCGCGGGCTGGGCGGCCGAGCCGAGCAGCGAGGTCGCTCCCTGCCCGCCCGGCGACGGGCTCGGGCCCTGGATGCCCGGGCCCACGGCGATCGGCAGGTCGAGGCGGCGCGCGAGGGCGTCGATCATCAGGTTCGTCCGGCAGATCGTCACGACGCCGAGCTCGGCGTAGGCGGCCGCCCGCAGAGGGTCGTTGATCTTGGCGATGACCCGGGGGATCCCCAGCCGGTCGCTGGCGAGCTGGGCCGTCATCACGTTCCGATTGTCGCCCTCGGTGAGGGCCAGGAAGATGTCGGCGCCCTCGGCCCCCGCCCGGCGCAGCGTGTCCTCGTCGGTGCCGTCGCCGCGGACGGCGCTGCCCTTGAAGCTGTCGGTCAGGCGGTCGAAGGCGCGGGTGACCGCGTCGATGATGGTCACGTCATGGCCGGCAGCATCGAGGCTCTCGGCCAGGACGGAGCCGACGCGGCCGCAGCCGACGATCACCACTCTCATGGCTGCTCCTCGCTCATCGCCTCGCGCACCACCCAGACGGCGCACGTTGCGTTCTTGAGGCAGTAGGGTACGGCCCGGCCGATGGCGAAGTCGCCGCCGAACCTGGTCCGATAGGGCAGGCCCAGGACCAGCAGGTCCGCGCCGCGCTCAGCCGCCTCGTCGACGAGAGCCGCCCCGACGTCGCGGGCCTGCAGGAGCACCGACTCGAGCCGCCAGCCCACCTGCTCGGCCACGCCTTCGGCCATGTCGAGGACGCGCTGGGCCTCCTCGGAGCGCTCGGCCACGTCGGCATCGAGGGGCATCGTCCAGTCGATCTCGACGACGTGGACGGCGACCAGCTCGGCCTTGGCGGGGCGGGCGACCTCGCTGGCGAGCCGGACGACGAGCGGATCGGTGGGGCCGCCGTTGACGGCCAGGACAGCCCGCCGAAACGACGGGCGATGGGGTTGGTGCACGCGCTTCCGTTCTGCGTTCGCCGGAGAGCCGCGGGGCAAGCCCGCTCCGTTCCCTCCCCGCGCCGGGTCACGATAGCATCCGCCGTCCCGCCGGGGAGGCCGCCTCGGCCTGCAGGACGAGTCAGTCGGGCTCTGCCGCCCGGCCCTCGGCCGCCCGGCCGTCGGTCAGCGGCTCGAACGCGCCCGGCTCGTCGCGGCGGTACGGCACGTCGACGACGACCGTGTGCGGCCGCCCCAGGAGCGCCGTCCGCAGCCGCCGTGAGGCCTGGTTGTAGAGGATCCGCTCCCACCAGCTGCGGGCGACGTACTCGGGGATGACCACGAACGTGACCGGCGCCTCGCGGTCCGAGGGCCAGCCTCGATCGAGCACCTCCAGGTAGGCCAGCAGCGGCGAGACGAGGGCGCGATACGGCGACTCGACCACGACGAGCGGGATGTCCGGGACGTGCTCCTCCCACTCGGCACGGATGCGCTCCATCTCGTCCGGGTCGTCGGAGACGAAGACGCAGCGGATGTCGTCGCTGATGGTCCGGGCGACGTTCACCGCCTGGCCGACCGCCCGGTTCACCGCTCCGATCGGGATCACGACCCGCTCCTGGCGGTGCGGCCGCGGGATCACCTGGCCCGGCCGCAGCGCGAGCTGCCGCGTCGAGGCCGCGTACTGCCGGCTGACGAACGTCATCAGGCCGATGAGGACGGGGATGAAGACGAGCACCATCCAGGCCCCATCGCGGAACTTCTCGGAGGCGACGATGAGGAAGACGACGGCGGTCAGGAGCGCCCCGAAGCCGTTGACCGCGCTCCGCCAGGCCCAGCCCGCCCCGCGCTCCTTGCGCCAGTGGATGACCATCCCCGTCTGCGACAGGGTGAAGCAGATGAACACGCCGACCGAGTAGAGCGGGATGAGAGCGTGCGTATCGGCGTTGAACAGCCAGAGCATCGCGACCGCCACCGCGGCCAGCACCGCGATCCCCCAGGAGAAGGCGAGGCGGTCGCCGCGGAAGCCGAACTGGCGGGGCATGTAGCCGTCGCGGGCGAGGATGGCCGCCAGGCGGGGGAAGGCGTTGAAGCTGGTGTTCGCGGCCAGGAACAGGATCAGCGCCGCGCTGACCTGGAGGAGGATGAACAGGGCCCCGTTCCCGAAGACCGCCTGGCCGACCTGGCCGAGCACGGTCGCGCCCTGATCGCTTGTCGGCCGGACGCCGTACTGGAGACCGACGAAGGTCAGGCCGACGAAGATCGTCCCGAGCAGGACGGCCATGGCGATGAGGGTGTTGGCCGCGTTCTTCGGCTCCGGTGGCTTGAAGGCCGGCACTCCGTTGGCGATGGCCTCGACGCCGGTCAGGGCGACCGAACCGCCCGCGAACGCCTTCAGCAACAGGAACACGGTCAGGTCCTGGCCACCCGGGGCGAGGGCGTAGGCCGGCGTCGGCAGCTGCTGGGCGGTCCCGGTCGCGATGTGGAAGAGGCCGGTGGCGACGGCCACGAGGGCGAGCCCGACGAAGAGGTATGTCGGGACGGCGAAGATGTTGCCCGACTCGCGGAGGCCGCGCAGGTTGGCGGCCGTCACCAGGAAGATCGTCAGGGCCCCCAGCTCCACGCGGTAGTCGCCGATGACCGGGAAGGCGGTCGCCAGGTTGGCGATCGCCGAGGCCGTCGAGACGGCCACGGTCATGACGTAGTCGACCATCAGGGCGGCCGCCGCCACGAGGCCGAAGTGCGGCCCGAGGTTCTCGCGGGCGACGACGTAGGCGCCGCCCCCCGAGGGATAGGCCCGGCAGACCTGGCGGTAGCTGAAGGCGACGATGGTCAGGAGCAGGGCGACCGCCGCGGCGACCCAGACCGACCAGGCGAACGCGGCGAGGCTGGCGAGGACCAGGACCTTCAGGATCTCGTCCGTCGCGTAGGCCGAGGACGAGATGGCGTCCGAGCTGAAGATGGGCAGAGCCAGCTTCTTGGAGAGCCGCTCGGTGATCTCCTGCTCGTTGGAGAGCGGCCGGCCGATGACGAGCGCCTTGACCCGCGCGACGAGCCGGCCGGCCGGGGTGGTCGGGGCGCTGGCGAGCTGGGTCGCCACCATCTGGCCCGGGCCCGTGTAGCGGAAGAACGGGGCGTGGGGGCGGTTGACCCGGACCCGGCGGTCGCCGAGCTTGCGGCCGGGAAGCTGGCCCGAGCTCATGGCCGCGACCTCACTGGCCGAAGTCCAGCCGGCGGATCAGGGGCGCCGGCAGGCCCGCTGCACGCATCGCTGCCTGGGTCTCTGGGATGGCGTAGGGCACCCGCTCCCAGCGCACGACACGGCGCTCCGTGTCGAGGACGAGGTAGCTCGCCGCGGGGTCGCCGTCGCGCGGCTGGCCCACGCTGCCCGGATTGACCAGGGCCCGCCGCTCGTCCAGGACGAGCTCCGCCCCGTCGCGCGGCGCGAGGACGTCCATGCTGCGCTCCGCCTCCAGGAAGACGACCGGCACGTGGGTGTGGCCGTGGAGGCAGAAGGGGGTGTCGAAGGCGGCCAGGTTCTCGTGCGCGACGCGGCCCGAGGTGACGTACTCCCAGGTCGGCTCGCGGGGGCTGCCGTGGACCAGGGTGAAACCCTCGATCTCGAGTCGCTCCGGCAGCCCGGCCAGCCAGGTCCGCGCCTCGGGCCCGATCCGGGTCCGCGTCCACTGCATCGCCGCCCGCGCGTCCGGGTTGAAGTAGTCGATCTCGTCGCCGCCGAGCGCGGCCACGTCGTGGTTGCCGCTCACGCCGCGTGCCCCGATCCCGCGCAGGCGCTCGATCACGGCGTCCGGCTCGGGACCGTAGCCCACGACGTCCCCCAGGTGCCAGACCGCGTCCAGCGACCCGAGCGAGGCGATGACCGCGTCCAGGGCGACCAGGTTGGCATGGATGTCCGAGAGCACGGCGACGCGCATCGGCGGCAGCCTAGCAGGGCTGCGGGCCAGCGGGCGGACGGATGCGCGGTGCGGCGTCAGCGCCGCCTATCAGGTGATCGGCCACGGCTGACGGCGACGGGCGGCCGGGTCGCGCGGGAAGCGGTCCGGCGTCGGGCGGCGCTTGACGACAGCGATCAGGCGGTGGTCCGCGAGACCCTCGACGGGCACGGCCATGACCTCCCCGAGGACGCCCCCGAGGGCTGCCACGGAGGGCTCCGCGGCCGCGAGCTCCGCGTCGAGGGGCTCGCGCTTCCAGGCCAGCAGCAGGCCGCCCTGGGCGAGCAGCGGCAGGCCGAGCTCCACGAGCTCGGCGAGGGGCGCGACGGCGCGGGCGGTCACGAGCGGCCAGCGGGCGCGCTCGCGACGGTCGCGCGCCAGCTCCTCCGCCCGCCTGGTCGCCACGTCCACCCGGCCCGTCAGGCCGATGGCCGCGATCGCCGTCTCCAGGAAGCGGGCCTTCTTGGCGACCGAGTCGACCAGGAGGGCCCGCCGCGCCGGGAGCGCCGCCGCGAGCGGGAAGCCCGGGTAGCCGCCGCCGCTGCCGAGGTCGAGGAGGCGGTCCACGCCGCGGGCGCGCAGCAGGGGCAGGGCAGCGAGGCTGTCCAGGACGTGCTCACGGGCGACCGCCTCGGGGTCCCGGATCGCCGTCAGGTTGATGGCCGCCGTCCAGGCCAGCAGCAGGCGGACGTGGTCGTCGACGGCGGCTCGGACCGGGGCGGGGAGGTCGAGGCCGAGGCCGGCCAGGCCCGCGTCGAGCGTCTCGGCGTAGGCCGCTGGCAGGGACGGGAGGTCCTCGACGCGCGTCGGGAGCGGCTCGCGGGTCGGGCGCTCCCCCTCCGGGTCGCGTCCGACGCGCGCCGCTCCCGGCGTGGTCGTTCGTCGCACCAGCGCGGCCCCTCGGTCTTCCGCCGCCCGTCCGGTTCGCGGTCGGGTTCCCCCTGACCCCTCGCGAGCTACGTTACCCATGGCGTACGCGTGCGGTGCGGATGCCGGACGCTACGCGCGGCCCGCGGCCGTGTCAACCGCTTTATCCACCGATCCCGCGACGCCGTCCACGTTCGTGGATAACTCCGCCGGCGGCGTCAGGGTTCGGTGCGGGGCGCGTCCGGCGCGGCTTCGTCGCGTCGCTCGGCCGCGTCGCCCGCCGCGCGCCCGGGCAGTGCCCGACCGGCCGCCGCGATCGCCCGCCGCACGCTGCGCTCCTCGAGCCGGAGCTCCTCGTCCACGATGGCCCGCTCCAGGGCTGCGGCCACGACGGGCGCCTCGACCGGAGCCGGTCCGGGGAGGGCCAGGACGAAGCTCGAGCCCGTCCCGGGCACGCTCGCCACCGCGAGATCGCCGCCCATCGCCCGGGCGAGGTCGCGGGCGATGGGGAGGCCCAGCCCCGTGCCGGTCACCCGTTGGTGGCTCGCGAGGCGGTAGAAGCGGTCGAAGATACGGGTCCGGTCGTCGCTCGTGATGCCGGCCCCGTCGTCCCGGACGGCGAACAGCGCGACCGGGCCCGCCGTCCAGGCGGACAGCTCCACGGTCCCCCCGACGGGGCTGAACTTCAGGGCGTTGCCGAGCAGGTTGGTCAGGACCTGCTCGACCCGGCGGCGATCGCCCGAGGCGGCCCGGATCCGCGGCGGGAGCGAGCCCTCGAGCGCGAGTCCGCGCTCCAGGGCGATCGGCAGGAGCCGGTCGAGCGTCCGCTGGCCGGCCTCGGCCATCGAGAACGGCGCGATCTCCAGGGCCAGGCTGCCGGCGTCGAGGCGCGACAGCTCGAGCAGGTCCCCGACGAGCTCGCTCATGCCCTCCACGCTCTCGCGGCTGCGCTCGAGGAAGTCCTGGCGGACGGCCTCGTCGCTGACCCGCCCGTCGAGGATCAGATCGAGGTAGCCGCGCAGGCCGGTCAGCGGCGTCCGCAGCTCGTGGGCGACGGTCGAGACGTAGCGGCCGCGCTCCTCGTCGCGCGCGCGCAGCTCCGCCAGTTCCCGCTGGCGGTGCAGCTGCTCGCTGGCCAGGGCGAGGGCTGCCGCGAGGTGGCGGGCCAGGGCGTCCGGGAGGCGTTCGCCGACCGCGTCCGCGGCAGCGGCGGCCTCGAACTCGAAGCCGAGCACGAGGCTGCCCGCGGCGGCGACCGCGAGGCAGGCGCGCACGGAACCCGAGGCGAGGCGCTCCCCGGCACGCTCCGCGGCCTCCGTGGCGGGAACGGGCCGACGGCCTGGATCGACCACCGTCATGACCCGTGCCCGGCCGGCCGCCGCACGCTCGGCCCGCGACCGCGGCGCCTGGGCGTCGAGCCAGCGCCCCAGGTCGTCCGCGACGGCGGCTGGCTCGTCCGGGCCCAGGACGACGGCGACGCGGCGCTCCGGATCGTCGGTGAGGAGGCCGGCCCGTCGCGCGCCGGCCAGCCGCGCGGCCTCGGACAGGAGGGCGGCCAGGCGGACCTCGGGAGGCACGTCCCGGACGAGCAGGTCGAGCGACCGGGCGAGGAGGCCGACCTCCGCGCGCAGCACGCGGTCCTCGCGTCGACGCAGCTGGGCCCGCCGCTCGACATACGGTCGGGGCGGTCGGACGACGGGCGCCTCGTCCGACGTCGGACGCGGGACGGGGGGCGCGGAGGGCTCGGGCTGGGGCATCGCAGGGTCATCCTCGGGGAGCTCGTCGCCTCGGCCTATCCCCCGATGGGGACGCCGGGACGGCAGTCGGAAGTACGGCCGCGGTCGCCGGCCGGGCGGCGCCGCGGCCCGTCAGCCGGCGCGGGCGGTTCGGATCGGGCGGCCGAGGGTCCGGCGCACGACGTCGAGCACCTCGTCGACGTAGCGGTCCGCCTCGCCGCGCTCGGCTGCCGTGCGGACGCAGCCCTGGACGTGGTCCTCGAGGACGAGCAGGGCGACGGCGTCGACCGCCGCTCGAAGGGCGGCGGTCTGCTGCAGGATGTCGATGCAGTACTCGTCGCGCTCGATCATCCGGGTGATCCCGCGCACCTGGCCCTCGATGCGGCGGAGGCGCCGCACGAGGACCGCCCGGTCCCTGGAGTACGAGTGCCTGAAGTCCGCAGCGTCCGGCCGCTCGGATTCGTCCGCCGTCGCGGCAGAGGACGCTCCCGTCGCTGCTGCCTGTCCGTCTTTCCCGTCGGTCATCGTCGCTCCCGTCGCCGTCTCGGCCGCGAGGCCGTCCGCCCGTGCCCCGCAGCGTCGATGATACTCCGCAGGAGTATCCGGGGCCCGCAGCGCCGGTGGCTCGCCGTGCCGCAGCCCCGTCGGATGGCTCGTCCCGGGCTGGCCCACCGCCATCGCCGGCGCGGCGGGGGAGCGGCTAGACTGCGAGGGATGGACCCGCGGGAACGTCTCCGGCTGCGCCTGGCCGGCTCGGCCTGCGCCCGCTGCGGGCGGCCGTACCGCGGCGACGACGTGCGCGTCCTCGCCCAGCGCGAATCGCTCGCCTTCGTGCGGTCCGTCTGTCGTGGCTGCGGCGGCGAGGCGCTGGACCTGCTGACCGACCTCGACGACGATCCGGCGAGCGCGCCGTCCCTCGCGCTGCCGCCGCGCCCCGCCGCGCCCGACGCCGTGCGCCTCGAGGACGTCCGGGCGATGCGCGCGTTCCTGGCGCGCTACCGGGGGGATGTCCGCGGACTGCTCGACGGGCGGGGCCAGGGAAGCCAGGGCCACGGCGACCGGGGCTCGGGCAGCGGCGGGCCGGGCGGCGGGTCGCCCAGCGGCCGCCGATGACGTCGCCCGGAGCAGGAGCCGAGCCGACGTCGGACGGGCGTCGCTTCGCCCACGCCAGCGAGGCGGAGTTCGCCCGGATCCTCGACTACTACCGCGTCGACTGGGAGTACGAGCCACAGGTCTTCCCGCTCGTCTGGGACCTCGAGGGGAACGTCCTGGAGAGCTTCGCGCCGGACTTCTACCTGCCGGACCTCGACCTTTTCGTCGAGATGACGACCCTCCAGCAGCGTCTCGTCCGGAAGAAGAACCGCAAGGTCCGGCGCCTGCGCGAGCTGTATCCGAGCATCCGGATCAAGCTGTTCTACGCCCGCGACTTCCGGGCCTTGATGCTCAAGTACGGCCGCTTCGCCCTTGCCGACGAGCTGTCGGGGACGATGGGCCAGGCGACGCCGCCCCGCGTCGAGCGGGCCGAGCCGACGGAGGGGGCCCTGGTCGACGCCGGGCCCGCGCTCGACCCCGGGCCCCCGGCGGGCGACGCCGTCCCCGACCGACCGTCGGCCGCCGGCCCGTCGTTCCGGCCGGCCGCAGCGACTCACGGCTCCGCCCCGAGCGTCGACGCGGGCGAGTCCGTATCGACGAGCTCCCGTTCGCGCCGCCGGCGGGGCCGGCCGGCCGACCGCGCCCGTCCGGCGTCGGCCTCCCAGGCCGCCCCGCTCACGACCACCACCGACTGACGCCGAGAGGTTCGCCGCACAGATGGAACGCCAGGTCGACCTGACGGGGGACGTCGCCGAGATCCTCCTGACCGAGGAGCAGATCCAGGCGCGCATCGCCGAGCTCGGTGCCCGCATCAGCGAGGACTACGCCGGCAGGGAGCTCACCCTCGTCAGCGTCCTGAAGGGCTCGCTGCCGTTCATGGCGGACCTGATGCGCCAGATCGCCATCCCGGTCCGGATCGACCTGATGGAGGTCTCCTCGTACGGCGGCACGGCCACCGAGTCGTCCGGCCTCGTGCGCATCCTCAAGGACCTCAGCTCGAGCATCGACGGCCGGGACGTCCTCATCGTCGAGGACATCATCGACACCGGCCTGACCCTCAACTACCTCATCCGCTACCTGCGGGGCAAGAACCCCCGCTCGCTGCGCATCTGCACGCTCCTCGACAAGCCCGCCCGACGCCTCGTCGAGATCCCGGTCGACTACGTCGGCTTCTCGATCCCCGACCGGTTCGTGGTCGGCTACGGCCTGGACTACGGCGAGATCTACCGCAACCTGCGCTTCGTGGGCGTCCTGCGCCCCGAGGTCTACGCCGACTGACCGTGGCCATCCATCGTCGGCCGCTCGGCCGGGGCCGCTGGATCGCCGCCCTGGCCGCCATCGTCCTGCTCGTCGCCTGCGCTCTGCCGTGGTTCCGCGTAGGCGGCGGCGAGGGCATCCCGCCCATCAGCGGGAACGGGTTCGAGGGCGCCAGCGTGCTCGTCTTCGTTGCGGCGCTCGCCGTCCTCGCCCTGGTCGCCCTGCCCTATGCCTCGGACGCCCCCCTCGGCATCGACCGGGCCCTGTCGTACTGGCTGCTGCTCGCGGTGGCGGCCGTCGGCCTCCTGCTGCGCGCAGTCGACCTCCTCCAGCGTGACGCCCTGTTCCTGCCGGACCGCGCCCCCGGGCTCTGGCTCGCGGCGCTCGGCGTCGTCATCCTGGCCCGCGGCGCGTACGAGGTCCAGGAGGCGGGCGAGCCCCGTTGAGCGGCCCCGGGACGGGGCCGGCGGGCGACGTCTCCGTGGCGGGACCCGGCCGGTCCCCCTCGCTCTGGCGCAACGGCGACTTCCTGCGCCTGTGGACGGGCGAGACGGTGAGCGTCTTCGGCTCGCAGGTCTCGCAGCTGGCCATCCCCCTGGCCGCGGCCCGTGTCCTGCGGGCAAGCCCGGCCGAGTTCGGGCTGCTGTCGGCCCTCGAGATGCTGCCGTTCCTGCTGCTGGCCCTGCCGGCCGGCGTCTGGGTCGACCGCCTCCGCCGGCGACCCGTCCTCATCGGGGGCGACCTGGTCCGGGTCCTCGCCCTGGGCTGCATCCCGCTGACCTACCTGAGCGGCCACCTGTCCATGGCGGTGCTTTACGCCGTCGCTCTGGTGGCCGGCTCGGCGACCGTCTTCTTCGACGTCGCCTACCAGTCCTACCTGCCGGTCCTGGTCGAGCGCGACCAGCTCGTCGAGGGCAACGGCAAGCTCGAGGTGACGAGATCCGCCTCACAGGTCGCCGGACCCGGCATCGCCGGGTTCCTCGTGGGCCTGCTGACGGCACCGGTCGCCGTCCTCCTCGACGCGCTCTCGTTCCTCTTCAGCGCCCTCATGCTGCTGCTCATCCGGCGCCCCGAGCCGTCGCCGGTCGCCCACCCCGGAGCGCCACGGGGGATGCGGGCCGAGATGGCCGAGGGGCTCGCGGTGATCGTGCGGAACCCGCTGCTGCGGGGGATCGCCGCGTGCACGGCGACCTCCAACTTCTTCAGCTCGCTGGCCTTCGCCGTGTTCATCCTGTTCGCCGTCGACGAGCTCCGCCTGTCGGACGCGGCGATCGGCCTCGTCTTCGCCTTCGGCAGCGTCGGCGGGCTGCTCGGCGCGGTGATCTCGAGCCGTGTGCCCGCCCGCCTCGGGATCGGTCGGACGCTGGAGGCCGCCATCCTCATCCAGGCCCTGGCCGGCCTGCTCGCCCCGCTCGCCCAGCCGGCCACGGCCTTCCCCCTGCTCGTCGCCGCCCAGTTCGGCTTCGCCATCTCCAACCCCGTCTACAACGTCACCCAGGTGAGCCTCCGCCAGTCGATCACGCCGCACCGCCTGCAGGGCCGGATGAACGCCACGATGCGCTTCCTCGTGTGGGGCGTGATGCCGCTCGGCTCGCTGGCCGGCGGGGCGGTCGCGACCGTCCTCGGGGTCCGCGGGGCCGTCGCCGTGGGCGCCGCCGGGGCCCTGCTGGCCGTCGTCCCCCTCGCCCTCACGCCGATCCACCGCCTCCACGACCCGCCGCCCGCCTGGCGGGACGAGCGCGACGGTGCGGCGAACGAGGAAGGTTGAGTGCGCGGCGGCGATCCGGTGACGCGGTCAGGCGCCGCCGGTGGCCGTGACCTCCACGGCGAGCCAGCGCGGCGGGTCGATGGCGGTCCGGCCCGGCAGCTCGAAGACGAAGCGCCCCGCTGGCCAGGGGGCGCCGCTCGGGCCCCGGAGGAGGGCGGCGTCGTCGGGCGTCGCAGCCGTCAGCGGCGCGAGGCCGGCCAGCTGTACCGGCAGACGGGGCCCGTCGCCCAGCCGCCAGGTCGCCAGCGGGTCCCCGGCGAGCGCCGGCTGGCCCCGCGACTGACCGTCGGCGGGGATCTGCCGCGGCGCGCAGAAGCCGAGCCCGACGAGCCGGCCGACAGCGACCCGGACGACGGGCAGGCCCGGATCGAGCGGGCCGCTCCCCGGTCCGGGCCGAGCCAGCGTCCAGCTCCGGACGATCTGGCCGCCGTCGTGCTCCACGGTCACCACGAACCAGTCGGCCGAGTCGAAGCAGGCGGTCAGGTCCGGGTCGACGGGCGCGGCGCGCGTCGTCGCGGTCGCCGCCGCGGCGTCGTCCGGAACGGCGGCCCGAGCGCGGGCATCGGTGACGCTCGACGCGCCCGCGGGCGGCGCGAGGGGCGGGGTCCGGCGCGGCTGCCCGAGGTCCCAGGGCTTGACGAGGAGCACGAGGAGCACGGCCGCCACCACTACCATGGCGCGCCCGATGCCCCCGTCGGAGGTCCTTGCGTCGCGGAAGGTCCGCTGGGCGGGCACGGCCGAGCCGGACTGCGGCGAGCCCGGCGCCTCCTCGGCGATGGAGGCCTCGGAGGCTGCCCCGTCGCGGACTTGGCGCGGGACGCGGGACTCCATGGCGGATGCGATCCGGGGCCGCGCCTCGACGGGGAGCTTCCGCTTCGTCCGCGCCTCAGCCGCCCAGGTAGGCCTTCTTGACCTCCTCGTTGGCGGCAAGCTTGGCCGACTCGTCGGCCAGCACGATCCGCCCGGTCTGGATGATGTAGCCGCGGCGGGCGACCCCAAGCGCCATCAGGGCGTTCTGCTCCACGAGAAGGATGGTGGTGCCCTGCCCGTTGATGTCGCCGATGATCCGGAAGATCTGCTCGACGAGGATGGGCGCGAGGCCCATCGACGGCTCGTCGAGGAGCAGCAGCGCGGGCCGGGTCATCAGCGCCCGGCCGATCGCGAGCATCTGCTGCTCCCCGCCGGAGAGCGAACCCGCCAGCTGTGACCGCCGCTCCTTGAGCCTCGGGAAGAGGTCGAAGACGCGGTCGTAGTCGGCCGACAGGGCGCTTCGGTCGCGCCGGCTGTAGGCGCCCATCTGGAGGTTCTCCAGGACGCTCATCCGGCCGAAGATCCGACGGCCCTCGGGGGCGTGGCCGATCCCCCGCTGGACCAGGCGATGAGCCGGCACCGTCGTGATGTCCTGGCCGTCCAGTTCGATCCGGCCCTGCCGGGGATGGTGCAGGCCGCTGATCGCCTTGAGCGTCGTCGTCTTGCCTGCCCCGTTGCCGCCGAGGAGGGTGACGATCTCGCCCCGATGGACCTCCAGGGAGATGCCCTGGAGGGCGTGGATGTGGCCGTAGTAGACGTGGATCCCGTCGAGCCGGAGCAGCGGCCGGCCCTGCGGTGC
This sequence comes from Candidatus Limnocylindrales bacterium, assembly GCA_036392215.1. Classification (GTDB taxonomy): domain Bacteria; phylum Chloroflexota; class Limnocylindria; order Limnocylindrales; family CSP1-4; genus JAJYJO01. The sequence continues at coordinate 21,845 of DASVYJ010000068.1, forward strand.
CGTGCCCGAGGCAGGCGTGGCGACGGGCAGGGGCGCCGTGGCCTGCGAGGTGGCGACCGGCTGCTCGCTCATGCCGCTGACCCCTTCCCCAGGTAGGCCTCGATGACCCGGGGGTCGCGGCGGACCTCGTCCGGCGTGCCCTCGGCGATCTTCTCGCCGTGGTCGAGCACGGTGACCCGGTCGCTGACGCCCATGACGACCCGCATGTCGTGCTCGATGAGCAGGATCGTCAGGCCCAGCTCGGAGCGGATGCGGGCGAAGAGGGCGGTCATCGCCGCCGTCTCCGACGGGTTCATCCCGGCGGTCGGCTCGTCGAGCAGGAGGAGCTTGGGCCGGCTGGCGAGCGCCCGGGCGACCTCGAGGCGGCGCTGATCGCCATAGGGCAGATTGCGGGCCAGCTCGTACTCCCGGCCGCGGAGGTTGACGTAGGCCAGCCAGCGCCGGGCCTCGGCCTCGGCCGCCGCCTCCTCGCGATCATGGCGCCGCGTGCGCAGGACCGCGTCCAGGCCGGTGGCGTGGAGGTGGCCGTGCATCCCCACGAGCACGTTCTCCAGGGCGGTCATGTTGGCGAAGAGGCGGATGTTCTGAAAGGTCCGGCCGATGCCCGCGCTGACCATCTCGTTCGGCCGGGCGCTCTTGAAGATCCCCAGCCGGACGAGCAGGTCGCCGTACCACGGCGGCCGGACGATCGCGACCAGCAGCGTGCCGATCAGAGTGAACAGGCCGACCAGCACCAGCAGCTCCACGGCCAGGCCGACCCCGGCCAGCCCGGCCAGCACGGCCAGGGCCCAGACGACGACGGCCGGGCCGACCCACAGGAACGGCTCGAGCCAGCTCCGCTCCGGGCGGGCCACCATCCGCTGGCCGAGCAGCTCGACGGTCCCGGCCGTCGGCTCGATGAGCCCGGCGATGACGTTGAAGAGTGTCGTCTTGCCCGCCCCGTTGGGGCCGATGAGGCTGACGATCGCGCCCTCGGGGATGTCGAAGTCGACGTTGCGGACGGCGACGAGGCCGCCGAACTGCTTGGTCAGGGCCGCCGTCCGGAGGACGAAGGATCCGCTCGCCGCGCTCATGCCTGGACCAGCTCCTCGTTGGCCGCCCCTGCGTCGGCCGCGTCGTGCAGCTCCGCCCTGCGCCGTCTCGAGGGGAAGAGGCCCTCCGGCCGCAGCAGCATCATCGCCACCAGGGCCAGGCCGTAGAGCAGGAACTGGTAGTTCAGGAAGTTGATGCTTGCCAGGTCCACGGTCAGCGGACCGAGGTGGAAGGGCGGCACGTTGAGGCCCTGCATGAACGAGTTGAGCTGCTTGAGGCCCTGGCTCTGGATCTCGTAGATGACGAACGCGCCGGCCGCCACGCCCCAGATGTTGCCCATGCCGCCGAGGACGACCATGGCCAGGACGGTGAAGCTGACGACGAACCCGAACTGGTCGGGGCTCACGATCGAGAGCTTGGAGGCGTAGAAGACGCCGCCGAGCCCGGACGTGGAGGCGCCGATTGCGAAGGCGAGCAGCTTGGTCGTGACCGTGTTGATGCCCATGCTCGCGGCGGCCAGCTCGTCCTCCCGGACGGCCATCCAGGCCCTCCCCAGGCGGGAGTCCTGGAGCCGGTAGAGGAGGATCATGGCGATCGTCACGATCGCGGCCACGGTGAGGTAGTACGGCAGCGGATGGCCGAAGCCGAAGTTGCCGACGCCCGGCAGCTCGGGCTGGTAGACGCCGCCGATGCCGTTCGTGCCGTTCGTGTACTTGTCGGCGTTGAGGAAGACGACCGGCACGATCTCGCCGAAGCCGAGGGTCACGATGGCCAGGTAGTCGCCCCGCAGGCGGAGCGTCGGTGCGCCCAGGAGGATGCCGAAGACGGCCGCCACGAAGGCGCCGACGATGAGCATCGGCCAGAAGGGGATCTGCAGGCCGCTGAACGGCGAGGCGCCGTACGCGTAGGTGTAGGCGCCGATGGCGAAGAAGGCGGCGTACCCCAGGTCGAGCAGGCCGGCCAGGCCGACGACGACGTTGAGGCCCATCGCCAGCAGGACGAAGACGCCGGCCGTGGCGAAGCCGTCGATGAAGTCGTTCTGGGTCCCGAAGCCGTTGAAGGGCGGGAACAGGACCACCAGCGGCAGGATCGTCGTCGCGATGGCCATGCCGATCACGACCGTCAGCGACTGGTGGCGCTCGGGCAGCCGCCCGAGCGCGTCGCGGAGGCGCGGCGGGACGAGACCGCCGAGCCGGTCCCTGACGCCCGCGGGCCGCTCGCTCATGCCCGCTCCGCCAGCTGCTGGCCGAGGATGCCCGTCGGCCGGAAGACCAGGACGAGGACCAGGATCGAGAAGACGATCGCCTCGCTCCAGCGGCTGAAGCCGACGACGGTGCTGGCGACCTCGATGAACCCGATCAGGAAGCCGCCGAGGGCCGCCCCGGTCGTGTTGCCGATGCCACCCAGGACGGCCGCGGTGAAGGCCTTCAGGCCGGCCTGGAAGCCGATCGTGAACACGGTGTTGCCGAAGTAGAGCCCCTGGACCACGCCGGCCGCCCCGGCGAGCGCGGAGCCGATGAAGAACGTCAGGGCGATCGTCGTGTTGATGTCGACGCCCATCAGCATCGCCGCCTCGCGGTCGATGGCCGTCGAGCGCATCGCCCGGCCCAGCCGCGTCTGTCGGACGAAGACCTGGAGGGCGATCATCAGGACGACCGCCAGGGCGATGATGAAGAGGCTCAGGTAGCGGATCGAGGCGTCGCCGATGCGGATGGCGGCATGGACGTCGATGATCTGCGGGACGATCACCGGCGAGGGGCCCCAGATCACCTGCACGACGTTCTGCAGGATGAAGCTCATCCCGATGGCGGTGATGAGCGGGGCCAGCCGCGGCGCGTTGCGCAGCGGGCGGTAGGCGAACCGCTCGATGAGGACGCCGACGATGCCCATGACCGCCATCGCGACGAGGAAGGTCACGATGAGGACGACGGCCAGCAGGAGCGGGTTGGATATGGCGCCGTCGAAGCCGAGCGTGCCGCCGAGCGTCGTCAGGACGGTCAGGGTCACGAACGAGCCGACCATGAAGACGTCGCCGTGGGCGAAGTTGATCAGCTCGATGATGCCGTAGACCATCGTGTAGCCCAGGGCGATGAGGGCGTAGATGGCGCCGATGGTCAGGAAGTTGATCGTCTGCTGGAGCAGGTAGCCGGGGTCCACGCGATCTCCGGGTCGTCGGGGGGCTCAGGCTGGCGGCGCCGGAAGCGCGAAGGGGCCGGAGGACGTGCCTCCGGCCCCTTGTCGCGACGTCGGCGGGAGGCTAGGAGCCCGAGGAGCCGAAGTCCTTCTGCTTGAAGAAGGCCCAGTCCTTCGTGCTCGGGTCGAACTTGTAGTAGCTGATGATGTGCTGGCTGGTGTCGCCGTTGGCGTCGAAGGAGAGCGTCCCGAGCGCCGTGTTGTATTTGTGGGTGGTGTCGGTGACGTAGGCGCGCACCTTCTCGCGGTCCGGACCGACCTTGCCCAGAGCTTCGAGGAAGATCTGGGTGCAGGCGTAGGCTGAGGCGCTGTAGGCGCCCGGGTCGACGTTGAACATGGCCTTGTAGTCGGCCTTGAACTGGTCCGGGTTGGGGATGTCGTGGATCGCCGCGACCGTGCTGTAGCTGTTCATGTCCCCGTCGGGCCCGGCGAGGTTGAGGAACGAGCTGGCCGTGGCGGCCGAGCCGTCATTGATGCCATCGCCGCCGCCGAAGGGGATGCTGCCCATCCCGTTGCTGATCATCTGCTTGCGCAGGAGGCCGCCGCCGGTCGCCGTGACGCCGCCGAAGTAGACGAAGCCCGGGTTCTTGGCCTTGGCGGCGGTGAGCAGGCTCGTGTAGTCGGTCACGTTCTTGCCGGCACCGTCGCGGCCGACGAGCGTGCCGCCGAGCTTCTGGAACTGGTCGACGAAGACGTCTGCCAGGCCCTTGCCGTAGGTCTCGGTGTCGTCGACGACGTAGGAGCTCTTGGCGCCCGCGACGTTGTAGGCGATGTCCGCCCCGGCGGCGCCCTGGATGTCGTCCGTGGTCGCCACGCGGACGTAGGCGATCTTGTCCGGGTTGGTCTTGCGGAGGTCCTTGGCGCCCTGGTCGGGCTTGGTGAGCGAGGGGTTCGTGTTCGCCGGCGAGCACTGGATGAGACCGGCCGAGTTGCTGACCGGGATCTCCGCCTTCGCGACGCTCGAGTTGAAGGGGCCGACCACGGCGAAGACCGCCGAGTCGTTGACCAGGGTCTGGATGTTCTTGGCGCCCTGGTTCGGGTCGTGGACGCCGTTCACGGCATCGTCCTCGGCCTCGACCGTGACGTGGTAGCCGGGGACCGAGATCTTGGAGACGGCGAGCTTCACGCCGTTCAGCGTGGGCCCGCCGTTCGGCGTCTCACCGCCCGAGAGGGGCAGGTCGACCCCGATCTTGACCTCCTGGACGTTCCCGCCTCCCCCGCCGCTCGCGCTCGGCGACGAGCTGCAAGCGGTGAAGACGAGAGCCGCGGTCGTGATGACGGCTCCCAGTCTCAAGACGCGCATACCGTTCCTCCTCGTTGCGCCTGACGCGTCCGGCATCGCCGGCCCCGTTCCCCCCACCCCACCGTGGTCGAGCCTGAACCAGGTCGTGTGCCCGACGAGGCAGCCCGTTGGGACTCCGAGAGGGAGCAGGCGGCCGGGACGCGAGCGAAGGGCACGGGAACGTGGCGCGACTACGGTCCGCTGGCGGCCGCGCAGGTGGCCGCCGAAGCGATGCCGTATCATAGCCAGCGGCGAGCCGTTTGCAATACCGCTCGCCGCCTGGCGACCCCTGGCGTGGCGACCCCGATCGCTCGCCATCCACGGAGCGGCGCCCACGCGGAACGCGGCCCCGACCATTGGTCGAGAGCGCCCGCGGCGGTGGCGCCCTCCTCACGAGGTTCCGTCCGCGTGGAGTACCTGGTCCGGCCGGCGCGCATCACCGACATCGAGCGCCTCGGGGCGCTCTGTGCCGAGGTTGGCGTGGGCACGACCGCCGATGGGCCGCTGGACGCGACCGGCCTCCTCCGGCAGCTCGTCTACCTGCCACATGCCAGCGTCCTCGTCGCGGAAGCGCGACGCGAGGTGGTCGGCGGTGCGATCCTCGCGCTCCGCCCCTCGGTCAAGGCCGGTGGCTACATCGGCACCGTGGATGTCCTGGTGGTGGATCGCCGTCACGACGCCGACCGGGTGACCGAGGCGCTCCTCGAGGAGCTCCTCCGCTCGGCTGGCAACAAGGGCTGCGCCGTCGTGGAAGCGGCGTTGCCAACCGATCCGGCTGCCCGGTCGCGCTGGGAGCGACAGGGGTTCAGCGAGGTCGGGCCGACCATCTCATGTCCCGTCAGCGCGGCTCGGGTGACCGCGGGACGGTGAGCACAGGGCGCCGAGCAGCGATGACGCGCCGGCGTCGACACCTTCCGACAAGGAGCGATCGTGGGTAAGAACGTCGCCGTCTTCGTCGACGTGGCGAACATCTTCTACGCGGCCAAGGCGGCCGGCGTGGACATCGACTACGTCACGCTGCTGAAGGCGGCCGTCGCGGGGCGCGACTTCGTGCGCGCCTACGCCTACACCGGGCTGGACCCGGAGAACGAGAACCAGCGCAACTTCCATTCCTTCCTGGCCCGCCACGGCTACAAGGTCGTGAGCAAGGACATCCGCAAGTACGGCGACGGGAAGGTCAAGGCGAACCTCGACATCGAGCTGGTCGTCGACATGATGAAGACGGCCCGCAACCTCGACGTCGCCATCGTCGTGAGCGGCGACGGCGACTTCGCGCCGGCCATCCGTGCCGTCCAGGAGATGGGTGTCCGAGTCGAGGTCATCAGCTTCCGCGGCAACACGAGCTCCGACCTCATCGACGTCGCCGACATCTTCACCGACATCACCCAGATCGCGCGCGTGGAGAAGGGCTCGCGGTCGGGGCGCCGGGTCGCCGACGACGAGGAGGACCTCTCGATGACGGAGGTCCCCGAGAAGCAGACCGAGGGCTCCGGCCGGGGTCGCGGCCGGGGTCGCGGCCGCGGTCGGACCGAGCGTCCGGCGGAGCGGGTGACGGAGCGCGTCGCCGCAGGTCGCGAGGAGCGCGGCTCGCGCGAGGAGCGCGCCGCCCGCCCGGCCGCGCGGTCCGCCGCCGGCCTGACCGTCCTGCCCGGCGAGCGGCTGGCCCGGGTGCGTCCGACGACCGACGAGGGCGAGGTCGCGGCCGCCGGTCGCGACGAGTTCGAGGCGCCCGAGGAGGAGGCGGTCGCGTCGACTGCCGCCGCCGGCGAGCTCGAGCTGGAGGGCGAAGGCGAGGGCGATGGCCGCCGCCGTCGCCGCCGGCGCGGCGGCCGGGGCCGCGGGCGCGGCCGGGGTCGCGAGGAGCAGTACGAGGAGACGGCGCCGATCGCCGCCGGGCCGGCCGAGGAGGCCGAGCTTCCGCCGCTCGCGCCGAGCGCGTCGCGGCCCTCGGCGTTCGGCTCCATCTGGGATTCGCAGCTCGGGATGAACGTCCCGGCGACGACCCTGCCGTCGACCGGTCTGCCGGCCATCCCCGAGGACGAGGAGTTCGCCGAGCCTGAGATCCCTGAGTACCTGCTCGCGGAGCGACGCCGCGGCGGCCGGGGCGGTGGCGCTCCGCGCGGCGGCCGAGGCGTCCGCGGCGGCTACGCGGCGGCGGTGGAGCGGGAGCGGTACGGCCGCGGCGGGATGAGCGGCGGGGTGAACCGCTATCCGCAGCCGGCGCCCCGGGAGCAGCGCGTCCCGCGCCAGGACCGAGCGGTCCAGGCGACGCGGCCGGAGCGCCAGGAGCGCCCGACGGGCCGCGGCGGCGAGCCGTGGAGCGAGGTCCCGCCGGAGCTCGAGGAGCTGCTGCGGGCCCAGCTGGCGGGCCGCCTCGGACGGGGCGGAGCGCCGGCGGGGACCGACAGCGGCCCGGCGGGGCAGGAGCCCGCTCCCGCGCCGGCCGAGACAGCGGCCGCCGAGGAGGCTGGTGCGCGACCGAGCCGCAGCCGCGGCCGTCGTGCCGCAGCCGCCGATCCGGCGCCGGCAGCCACCGAGGCCCCGGCGG
>DASVYJ010000069.1:0-4836 GCA_036392215.1 Candidatus Limnocylindrales bacterium
ACGGCGACCCGCGGCGACGGCCGGGCTGACCCGCGCCGCGACCGCGGGGTCGCAGGCGAGGATCGCGAAGCGCGTCCGGTTCGCGTCGCCGGTCTGGATCCCGTCGGCGAGGACCGCCAGGCCGTAGAGCGCGGCGACACGCGGCGAGGCGATCGCCGCCGCGCCGTGCTCCCCGCGTTCGGCGATCATCCGCGCCGCCGTGGCAGTGTTGTAGTGCGTTAACACGGTGAAGCGGGGGTGGCCGCGCAGGAACTCGTCGGCCTGAGCGAGGGCCTGGGCGTGGCTGTAGACACGCTCGACCGTGTCGAGGGTCTCGCCGGGCAGGGCGAGCAGGGCGAGCCGGACGGGCACGCTCACCTCACCGACGATGCGGACGCCCGCCTCGTGGAACTCGAGGAGCAGGTCGTACGTCTCGCGGATCGTCCCACCGAGCGAGTTCTCGATGGCGACGACGCCGGCCGGGATGGCGCCGTCGGCGACGGCCTCGAACAGGTCGCGCCAGGTCGCCACGGGCACGGGCACCGCGCCGGCGAAGGCGGCCAGGGCGGCTTCCTCGCTGAAGGCGCCGGGCTCGCCCTGGAACCCGACGCGAAGCGGTGATGGCGTCGACGCTGGTCGCGAAGCCGGCTCGGGCAGCGACGCCGGCATCGGCGACGACGCCGGCTCGTGCGGCGGAGCCATCGCGCGCCTGCTCAGCCCTGGAGGTCGGCGGGGACCCGGTGCGCAGCGCTCAGCGCTCGAACCAGGCCGAGACGTCGTGCTGCGCCTCGTCCTCGTCGAGCGTCGCCCGCTCGGGCTGCGCGGCCGCGTGCCGGACCCGCTTGCGGTTGCCGGCGGCCTCGGTCGCGCCGGCCCAGTGGGCCTCGCCGAGCAGCTGGTTGATCGCCTCGATGTAGGCCTCGACCGAGGCCGAGATGATGTTCGTGCTCTTCGCGTGGCCGGTGTAATGGCCCGTCCCGCGGCGGCCCGACGCCGTCGCCGGCGGGGCGATGCGGACCTTGACCATGCCCTCAGCGTCCGGGCCCTCGTGCAGCGCGTGGACGTCGTAGCCCATCAGCCGCGGATGGCCGGTCAGCACGGCGGCGATGGCGCGGTCAACGGCCCGGAACAGCGCGTCGACGGGGCCGTTGCCCTCGGCCGCGCCCTCCCACTGGTGATCGCCGGACGCGAGCACCACCGCGCCGCGGCTCTGGATGTTGCTGCCCGACGAGACCGTCCAGCGGACGAGGTGCAACGGTCGGGTCTCGGTCTCGGTCGGGACGGCGGCGGTCATCGAGGGTTCCTCCGGGCGGGCTGGCGAGGGATCGGACGGGCGGCGGTGGTGGCCGGCATGGTCACGGCTGTCGGGGACGGCGTCATGGTCAGGACTCGACCGACGGCGGCAGCGTCGCGGCCGCGGCGAGCGTCGTGAAGTGGCGCTCGTCGCGCCGCCGGAGCTCGGCCCCGGTCTTCCAGATGGCGTACTCGAGCGAGTCGGTCAACGCGTCGCAGGACGCCGCGATGATGTTCGTGTCGCTGCCCATCGTCGACCACTCGCGGGTGCCGTCGGACGAGTCGATGATGACACGCGTCTTGGCCGCCGTCGCCGAATCGCCGTCGAGGATGCGGACCTTGTAATCGACCAGGTGGACTGCGTCGAGCTGGGGGTAGAAGGCGCCCAGTGCCTTGCGCAGGGCCGCATCGAGCGCGTTCACGGGCCCGTTGCCGTCGGCGGCGGTGTGGAGCGACTCGCCGTCGACCTCCACCTTCACCGTTGCCTCGGCCCGTAGTTCCGTGTTAGCACGCTGCTCTACTAACACGGTGAAGTCGACGAGGCGGAACGGCGGCGCGTAGTCGGGCTGGTGGCGCCGGACGAGGAGCTCGAAGGAGGCCTCCGCGCCCTCGAAGGCGAGGCCTTCGGCCTCGAGCCGCTTGATGAGCTGGCTGAGGGCCCTCGGGTCGACGACGCCCTCGAGCTGGTGGCCGAGCTGCTCGGCGCGCAGCTGGGTGTTGGCCTTGCCGCCGAGCTCTGAGACGACGAGCCGGCTGACGTTCCCGACGAGCGCCGGCTCGATGTGCTGGTAGCTCCGCTCGACCCGCGCGGTCGCGGCGCCGTGGACGCCGCCCTTGTGGGCGAAGGCCGACCGACCGACGTAGGGCTGGTGGTCGTCGGGGGCGATGTTGACGATCTCGGCGACGTAGCGGCTGAGCTCGGTCAGCTCGGCCAGCCGGCCGCCGGGCACGACGGAGTGGTCGGTCTTGAAGGCGAGGTCGGCCAGGATGCTGACGAGGTTGGCGTTGCCGCAGCGCTCGCCGTAGCCGTTGATCGTTCCCTGGACGTGGCGGATGCCGTTGGCCACCGCGGCCAGCGAGTTGGCCACGGCGAGCTCGGCGTCGTTGTGGACGTGGATGCCCCAGATGAGCGGCGCGGCCGCGGCGTCGGCCGAGCGGGACCCGTCCCCGCCGTCGGCCTCGAGCGCGGCGCGGGTGTGGCGGATGATCGCGACGAGCTCGTCGGTCAGCGTCCCGCCGTTCGTGTCGCACAGGACGACGGTCCGCGCCCCGGCGTCGCGCGCGGCCCGGAGCGTGGCCAGGGCGTAGTCGGGGTCGTCCTTGAAGCCGTCGAAGTAGTGCTCGGCGTCGTAGATCGCCTCGCGGCCGGCCGCGGCGAGGAAGGCGACCGAGTCGCCGACCATGGCCAGGTTCTCCTCCGGCGTCGCGCCCAGCACGTCGCGGACGTGGAGCAGCCAACTCTTGCCGAAGATCGTGACGACCGGCGTCTGCGCGGCGACGAGGGCCTGCAGGTTCGGGTCGTCGGCAGGGCGGTTGAGGCGGTGGCGGGTCGAGCCGAAGGCGGCCAGCCGGGCGGTCCGCCAGGTGACGGACTTGGCGGCCTCGAAGAAATCGGCGTCCTTGGGATTGGAGCCGGGCCAGCCGCCCTCCACATACGGGAACCCGAAGTCGTCGAGGCGGCGGGCGATCTTGAGCTTGTCGGCCAGGCTGACGATGAGGCCCTCGCGCTGGGTCCCGTCGCGGAGGGTCGTGTCGTAGAGGAGGACCGGCCGATCGGCCGAGGTCTGGGCGGTCATCGGTGGGCCTCCGCGGGGGTCGATGGCTCGGCCGACGGCGAGGCCGGCGGCTGGGTCGACGACGAGTCGAGGTCGAGCCGGGCGATGACGGCGGCCGCCATCTCGTGCGTCCCGACCGGCCGAAGGCCACGGGAGCGGGCAGCCGCCTGGTCGACGCCGGGCGGCAGCAGGTCCGGGGTCCGGTAGCCGTCCGCCAGGGCGGCGCCGACGGCGCGCTCCACGGCATCCGCCTCCGCGCCCCGGTCCAGCGACCAGCGCAGGAGCATCGCCGCGGAGAGGATCGTGGCCAGCGGGTTGACGACGTCCCGCCCGGCGATGTCCGGCGCCGAGCCGTGGATCGGCTCGTACAGCCCGAACGTCCCGTGGGCCGTCCGCCGCTCCCCGAGCGACGCCGAGGGGAGCATCCCCAGCGAGCCGGCCAGGACGCTCGCCTCGTCGGACAGGATGTCGCCGAACAGGTTCTCGGTGACCAGCACGTCGAAGGCCGCCGGCCGGCGGACGAGGAGCATCGCGCACGAGTCGACGAGCTGGTGGCCGACCTCGACGTCGGGGTACTCGGGACGCAGCTCCTCGACGACCTTGCGCCACAGGCGCGAGCTGGCCAGGACGTTCGCCTTGTCGACGCTCGTCAGCCGCCCCCGCCGGCCGCCGGCGAGCTCGAAGCCGAGCCGGACGACGCGGCGGATCTCGGCCTCGCTGTAGGCCAGGGTGTCGACCGCGTGGCGCGTCCCGTCCTCCGCCCGACGCTCCTCGGAGGGACGGCCGAAGTACAGGCCGCCGGTCAGCTCGCGGACGATGAGCAGGTCGACGCCCTCGAGCAGCTCGCGCTTGACCGGCGCGGCGTCGAGGAGGACCGGCTGGACGGTGACCGGCCGCAGGTTCGCGAACAGGCCGAGGCCGCCGCGCAGGGCGAAGAGCGCCTGCTCGGGGCGGACCGTGGCGTTCGGGTCGTCCCAGCGGGGGCCGCCGACCGCGCCCAGGAGGATCGCGTCGGCTGCGCCGCAGACCGCCAGGTCCTCGTCGCGGATCGGCCGCCCGTACGCCTCGATGCCCGCCCCGCCGGCGGTGACCTCGGTCCAGCGGAGGGCGAAGGACGAGGCGTCGGCGACGGCCTCCAGGACCTCGCGGGCGGCCGCCACGACCTCCGGCCCGACGCCGTCGCCAGGGATCGCGACGAGATGGTGGACGGTGACGCGCGCCGCCTCCCCACGGGACGCCGTCACGGCAGCTCCCCCACCGCGTCGCGGGAGGCGGAGGTGACGCCCTCGGCCGTGCCGCGGCCCGCGTCCAGCTTGTTCGTCGCGGCGAGGTAGGCCTCGATCGAGGCCTCGATGATGTTCGTGCTGAGACCCTGGCCCGTGACCGTGAACGGCTTGTCGGCGGCGTCGTCCGAGCGGCGGCAGCGGACGAGGGCCTGGCCCTGGGCGTCCTCGCCGCCGGAGACGGCCTTGATCTCGTACTCGGTGAGGACCGGCCGCCAGCCGAGGACGGCTTCGACCGCGCCGTCGACCGCGCCGTACAGCGCGTCGACAGGGCCGTTGCCGGTCGCCTCGGCGGTGCGCGCTTCGCCCCGGATCTCGAGGGCGACCGTGCCGGTCGCCCGCCCCCCGGCCGAGCTCGTCACGCTCCAGCCCTCGAGGCAGATGGTGGCCGGGCCGACCGCCGCGCGCTGCTCGACCAGGGCGAGCAGGTCGGCGTCCGTGACTTCCTTCTTCGTGTCGGCCAGCGCGACGACCTGGCGGTACAGCTCGTCGAGCGCCGCCCCCTG
>DASVYJ010000070.1:0-30006 GCA_036392215.1 Candidatus Limnocylindrales bacterium
GTGGCGAACTGCCACTGGTGTAGCCGTCGACCGGCGTGGCCGAACGGCGCGTCCCGACTCAGACCTTCTCCCGTGCCGAAGCCGTCGAGCGAGATGGAGAAGGACTGGACTCGAGCGAGTGACATGCTCGGGCTCCTTTCCGAGTGGGAGGTCGGCGCTCCCCAGTCTGACGGGGCGGTCGCCCGTCACCTGGCGGGCTTCGGGCCGAGGCGGCGGTGCCCCGGATGGCTCGAGCGTCCCGTGCGGCTCCCGGCGCTCGACCACCTGACCGCAGGGCCGGCGCTCGAGAGGGGTGATAGTGACCCATTCGCGCGAGCACCGTGGATGCGGGAGCGAAGTCCAGCTCGCGAACGCTCCCCGCGGATCCAGGACGCCTGGCGCGCGCCGGAACACGACGCTCAGCAGCGCTCCGAGCCGATGAGCACGATCCAGACGATGGACAGGACGCTCACGGTCAGATCGGCAGAGCTGATCCCCAGCACGGCATGGCGAGGTCGCCGTGCTCGAGGGCGTCGCGGCAGATGCGCGACCCCATGCACTCGTCCCTCGTCGCTGTCATCCTTCCCACTCGTGTCCCGCGCTCCCTCCCTCCTCCGCGCCGCCTTCAGGGCCATCGGCCTCGCCTGGGCGGTGCCCGACCTGCGCAGGATCCAGCTCGCCTCGGCTGTCTCCAGCACCGCCCGCTGGACGTACCTCGTCACGCTCTTCGTGCTCGCCTACGCAGAGGCCGGGCCCTTCGGCATCGCGATCGTCGGGCTCCTCCGCTCGGTCCCGACGGTCATCGGCGTTCCCCTCGCCGGCGCCGCGAGCGCCCGCTTCACGGGACGCGGCGTCCTCACCCTGACCTACGCCGGACGGGCCTCGATCATCGCCGTCGCCGCCGCCGGCGCCGCGCTCGACCAGCCGCTCCTCGTCCTGGTGCTCGCTGGCCTCGATGCCGTGCTGGGCACGCTGCGTCGCCCAGTCCAGGCGGCCCTCCTGCCCTTCGTGGCCCGCGACCCGAGCGAGCTCGTGGCGGCCAACGTCGCGACGACCTTCGGCGATTCCCTGGCCGCCGTCGTCGGCCCGGTCGTCGGAGCGGGCGTGCTGGTCGCCGGCGGTCCTGTCGCAGTGCTCGCCCTGAGCGCCGTCGGGTTCGTGGTCGCCGCGTCCCTTGTGACCGGGATGTCGGTGACCGGAGGTAGAGTCCACGGCTCGCCCGTATCGCCGCTCGCGGCTGCCGGTGGCGGGGTCTCCGCGCTCGTCCGCAGCGAGCTGCCCCGTCTCGTCGTCATCGGCCTGCTGAGCCAGGTCGTCGTCCGCGGCGCGCTGAACGTCCTGGTCGTCTCCGCCGCCGTCGAGGTGCTACGGATGGGCCAGCCAGGCGTCGGCCAGCTCTTCGCGGCGCTCGGCCTCGGTGGTCTCGTCGGCGCGGTGGTCGCCGGGGCCGCGGTGGGTCCTGATCGGCTCATCGCGGCATTCGTGGTCGGCCTCGCCGGGTGGGCCCTGCCGCTCGCGGTCATCGGCCTCACCATCGCCCCACCGGTCGTGGCGGCCATGCTGCTGCTCGCCGGAGTAAGCGGGGCGGCGCTCGAGGTGGCCGGCTGGGGACTCCTCCAGCGAGCGCTCCCGGCGGCCACGCGTTCATCGGGGTTGGCCGTGTACGCGGCAGGCGGCGAGGCCGGGCTGGGTCTCGGGGCGGTCGTCGCGCCGCTCCTGATCGAGGGCTTCGGCGTCCAGGGCTCGTTCCTGGTCTGCGCGGTCTGGCTCGCTGCGACGGCCGCGATCCTGGCCCCGGGGCTGATCTCCTTCCGAAGGGAGCTGGCAGCACGGACCTCGGTCGTCGTTGCGCTGCGGCGGGTGCCGCTCCTGGCGCCTCTCTCGCTGCACATCGTCGAGGAGCTCGGCTCGGCCGCGGAGCCAAGGGAGTACGGTCCAGGCGAGCTCCTGATGCGGGAAGGAGCTTCGGGAGATCGCTTCCACGCCATCACCGAAGGGAAGGTGGACGTGCTCGTCGGCGAACGGCGGGTGGCCGTCCTCGGCCCGGGCGACGGCGTCGGAGAGATCGCCCTCCTGCGGGATGTGCCCCGGACGGCCACGGTCCGAGCCCGGACCCGCGTTCGCACCCTGGCGATCGACGGGCCGCCCTTCGTCGCAGCCGTGACGGACCACCCACTCAGCGCTGCGGCAGCGACGGCTCTGGTGGATCGGCGCATCCGCGAGAATCGGGCGGCTCCCGAACCGGCATCGCCACGCTGAAGGGATCTCTGCCACAGCTCGACCTGGTGCTCGGCGGCCGACATGACGGGCCGACCGACTTCCTCTTCCCGCTGGAGCTCCGCGACGTCAGGGCGAATGTTCAGCGGCGAGCCGCGGCAAGGTCAGCGTGCTGACACGCGGCGTGTTGCTCGAGCGCGCCGTCCTGCCGGAACACATCCCCGGTGCACGAGAGGCCGATCGCATGGCGCGAGCCATCGGACAGGTCGAAGACGACGAACACCGCCTTCGCCAGGCCGGCCTGGATGCAGACCGTGTGGTCGGCCGGGTTGCAGCCGGGCTCGGCCATGCTCGTCGCCGTGATCCTGGCCTGCGGCAGCGCGCGGAGCAGCACGTCCCTGGCGGTCGCGATGGCGAGGTCGCAGTGCGGCGCGACGACCGGTGCGCACGATGTCTCGGTCCCGAGGCGATAGCCATCCACGAAGTGGCTCGGCGGGATGGAGCTCGAGCCGCAGGCAGCCATGAACAGCGCGGCCGCGAGGGCGGGGATCAGCGCGGGCCTCCTCATCGCGACTACCGTCCGAGCGCTGCACCGCGCCGTCAAGGGCCGTTTCGACCAGCCCCGGCGTCGCGAGCCTGGCCGTCGCCGCCACACGGCAACCGGGCGGGTCCGGCATCGCTCGGCACCGGGGAAACGTGACGCATGGCATCCTTTGCTCGGCGGGGACGTGCAGGGCCCCGGCGGGCGAGGGGACCGTCCATGAGTGGCACGAGCCGGCGAGCCCTCGAGATCGACGGGATCTCGAAGCGCTACGGCGAGACGGTCGCGGTCCGGGACCTCACCTTCGAGGTCCGGGCCGGCGAGCTGTTCGGCTTCGTGGGTCGCAACGGCGCCGGCAAGACGACGACGATGCGGATCGTGCTCGGGGTGCTCGCGCCCGACGCCGGCGCGGTGCGCTGGCTGGGCGCACCCCTGACGTTCGAGGCCCGACGTCGCATCGGCTACATGCCCGAAGAGCGCGGCCTGTACCCCAGGATGCAGGTGGCGGAGCAGCTGGCCTACCTCGGCGAACTGCACGGCATGCCCGACGCGGACGCCCAGGAGGCGGCCCTCGGCTGGCTGGACCGCTTCGGCCTCGCCGACCGGCGCGCGACGGACCTCCAGGCCCTGAGCCTCGGCAACCAGCAGCGGGTCCAGCTGGCCGCCGCACTCGTCTTCGGGCCGGACGTGCTCGTGCTCGACGAACCCTTCGTCGGGCTCGATCCGGTCGCCGTGGACGTGATGGCGGACGTGCTCCGCGAACGCGCCGACGCCGGTGTCCCGGTCATCTTCTCGAGTCACGAGCTCGACCTCGTCGAACGGCTGTGTGACCGGGTGGGCATCATCGACCACGGTCGGATGGTCGCCTGCGGCACGGTTGCGGAGCTCCGGGCCGGGGGTCGCGAGCGGCGCTGGATCGACAGCCCGGCCCCGGCCGCGGACTGGGGCGCCGGCCTGCCGGGCGTGCGCCTGGTGGAGACCGACGGCTCGAGACGGCTGTTCGAGCTCGAGCCGGGCGTCGACGATCAGGCCCTGCTGCAGGCAGCCCTGGCCGCAGGACCCGTGCGTGCGTTCGAGCGCATGGAGCCCACCCTGGGCGAGCTCTTCCGGGCCGTGATCGGGGAGACGGAGGCATGAACGCCCGGTCTGCTGGTCCGGCTGGAACCGGAGGCCTGCCCACCACCTTCCTCGTCGCCCGTCGCGAGGTCCGCCTGCGGCTGCGCTCGCGCGTCTTCGTCGGCGGCACGATCGTGATGACCGGCCTCGTCGTGATCGGGATCGTGGTGGCGTCCGTCCTCGCCGGCAGGACGACGCCCGTCCTCGTGGGCTTCGCCGGCGGCTCGCAGGCGCTCGAGCGCACGTTCGCCGCGTCGGCCGCGGCGCTGGGTGCGAACGTGACGACCAGCG
Organism: Candidatus Limnocylindrales bacterium; assembly: GCA_036392215.1. Lineage (GTDB taxonomy): Bacteria > Chloroflexota > Limnocylindria > Limnocylindrales > CSP1-4 > JAJYJO01. Next base: position 4,145 of record DASVYJ010000070.1, read on the forward strand.
ATGTCGCCGACGTCGCCGCCGGCAGGGCGCAGGTGACGGCGGGCACGCTCGACGTGCTCGTGACGGGGTCCGCCACAGCGCCGACGGCGGTGGCGAAGAGCGCGATCGCCTCGAACGTCGAGTCCGCCCTGTCCCTCGCCGCCGAGGCGGCACGACTCGCCCACGCCGGCCTGTCGCCGGCAGCCATCACCTCGGCCATGGCCATGGTCCCGGTCCAGCTGCTGCAACCCCGGGACCCGAAGGACACCCAGAACGTGCTCGCCAGCCTCGCCCTCGGGATCGTGCTCTGGATCGCCCTGGGCCAGTACGGGAACATGGTCGCCCAGGGCGTGGTCGAGGAGAAGGCGACCCGCATCATGGAGATCCTGCTCGCCACGATCGAGCCGAGCCGCCTGCTGGCGGGCAAGGTCATCGGGATCGGCCTCGTCGGTCTCCTGCAGCTCACGATCGTGGGCGCGGCCGCGCTCATCACGGTCCACCTGACCGGTCTCGGGGCGATCCCGGCCCTCGGCGTCGCCTCGGTCGTGGCCGACATCCTCTGGTTCCTGATCGGCTTCCTCTTCTACGCCACGGCCTACTCCGCGGTGGCGTCGCTCGTCTCGCGCCAGGAGGAGGTCCAGAGCGCCATCGCGCCGATCGCGATCCTCCAGATCGCGGGGTACCTGCTCGTGTACGCAGCGCTGCCGAACCCGACGGGCACCCTGGCCACGGTGTGCTCGGTGCTTCCGCCGTTCGCCCCGATCCTCATGGCAGTGCGGATGGCCGCGACCGACGTGCCGCTCTGGCAGGTCGGCCTGGCAGTCGCACTCACCCTTGCCTCCATCGTCGGCCTGATTTGGCTGGCGGGCCGCATCTACGCCAACGCGGCCCTGCGCCTCGGCAGTCGAGTGCGCTTCATGGATGCGTTCCGCGGGTAGGTGCGGCACGGCCGCGCCGGCGGTCGCAGCGATCGGAGGAGGGGCGAGATGCCTTCACGTGTGACGGACCATCCATTCCTGAGCCTGATGGCCGTGCTGTCAGCGATCCTGATCGTCGTCGGCCGCCTCAACCGGCACGCGGCCTGGGGCGACTGGGTCTTCGTCGGCGGGATCGCCGTGCTCGTGCTCGCGGGCGTCCTGTTCCTCATCGCGCGGCGCTGACCGGGACCTGCGACGGGCCACCACGACCCTTCGGCCTGCGCTCGAGGCGTCGGCGGCCGCGTGGGCCGTACACTCGGCGGGACGCCGCCTCGCGAGGCCGCGTGCCCTCGCCGTGTCGCCGGACACGGCCCTCCACTCCTCTCAGATCGAACCGCGGAGGTCGGCATGGTGGGCAGGACGCTGGCAGGTCGGACGGTGATGCGATGAGCGGGGACACGTCTCGTGACGAAAACTCGACCGAGGCCGATCACGGGAGCGAGGCTGATCACGGGAGCGAGGCCGATCGCCCGAGCGGGACGGACTGGCGCTCGCCGCGCTGGCGGGAGGGCGACGCCCGCCAGGGCGACGTCGAACGGGAGCATCGCCTCCGCGACGCGGCCGCACCGTTGGAGCGGGGCGCCATCGACCGCGAAGGGAGCGTCGGTCGCGATGAGCGGCACGACCGGACCAAGGACGGCGAGCCGAGCTGAGTCGATGAGTCCCACGGACCCGGCCGTCGTCGACTGGCTGCTCGACGCCGATCCCTCGATCCGCTGGCAGGTCATGCGCGACCTGACCGACGCACCGGCCGAGCTGGTGGCGGCCGAGCGCGCGCGGGTGGCCCGCGAGGGCTGGGGCGCGCAGGTCCTCGGGTCGCAGGACCCCGACGGCAGGTGGGGCGGCGGCACATTCTTTCCCCGGGGCGTGGGCACCTTCGACACCCTCCACCTGCTCTACCTGCTCGGCCTGGATCCCGCGAGCGACGAAGCGCAGCAGGCCCTGGCGCCGATCCACGAGGCGGCTCGCTGGGACTACGACCGGAACCTGCGCTTCTGGGAGGGTGAGGTCGAGCCCTGCATCAACGGTCGGGTCGTGGCCATCGGGGCGTACTTCGGCCAGGACGTGCGGCCCATCGTGGACCGGCTGCTGGCCGAGCAGATGGCCGACGGTGGCTGGAACTGCGAGCAGGAGCACGGCTCGAGGCGCGGCTCGTTCGACACGACGATCAACGTGCTCGAGGGCCTGCTCGGTCACGAGCGGGCGATGGGCGCGGACGGCGCCGTGCGGGCTGCCCGCCGGCGCGGCGAGGCGTACCTGCTCGAGCGACGACTGCTGCACCGCCTCTCCGACGGGGCCATCCCGGAGTCGCGCTGGCTTCGGGCGGGCTTCCCGTATTCCTGGAACTACGACGTCGTCCGGGCGCTCGACCACGCTCAGACGGCCGGGCTCGAGCCCGACGAGCGGATGGCCGAGGCGCTCGACCTCCTCGAGTCCAAGCGCGATGCGGACGGACGCTGGCCGCTCGAGGTCGTCTACCACGACCGGCTGCAGGCTGACCTCGGCGAGGCGGTGGGGCAGCCGAGCCGCTGGCTGACCCTGCGCGGGCTTCGTATCCTGCGGTGGGCCGGCCGAGCCGGCTGAACCCGTTGCACGGGAGGGAGCCCATGCCGAGTGCGCCGATCATCCTCGTCCCTGGCTTCTGGCTCGGGGCCTGGGCCTGGGATGAGGTGGCCGCCACGCTCCGGGCGCAGGGCCACGACGTGACCGCGATCACCCTGCCGGGTCTCGAGTCGACCGAGGCAGACCGCTCGTCGATCGCGTTCGAGGATCACGTCGCCGCGATCGTCGACGCGGTCGTGGCCGCCGGCCGGCCGGTCGTGCTCGTCCTCCACAGCGCCAGCGGGTTCTCCGGCTACGTCGCCAGCGACCGCATCCCCGAGCGGATCGCGGCCCTCGTCTACGTCGACACGGCCCCCGGCAGGCCGCCCCTCGACCCGGCGTTCGAGGGGGTCGAGAAGCCGCTCGTCTGGGCCGACATCGTGGCCGAGGAGAGCCTCGACGGCCTGACCGAAGCGCAGCAGGAGATATTCCGGCAGCGCTCGGTCCCGGTCCCGGGCGGCGTCGTCCGGGGCACGGCGGAGCTGACGAACGACGCTCGCCGCGACATCCCGTCCACCATCGTCGCGACGAGCTTCTCCGCCGCGCAGTACCAGCAGGCCGCCGCCGAGCACCCGGAATGGGCCTTCCTGGCCGGGCTTCCGGAGCTGCGGGACGTCCGCTGGGTCGACCTGCCGACGAGCCACTGGCCGATGTGGTCGCGACCGGCCGAGCTCGCGGCGATCATCGATGACGTGGCGCGGACGGCCGGGGAGGTGCCGCCGTCGCCATGAGCGGCCGAGGCCCTGCTAGGCTGCGGGGATGCCGGATCCGCTCGCGACGCTGGGGGCCATCGTCGACACGTTCGTGCCCGCGTCGGACGGCCTGCCGGCTGCCAGCGCACTCGGCGTCCACCGGGCGATCCTCCACGAGGTCGACGCCCTCGGTCGGCCCGACCTCGCCGGCCAGCTGCGGCTCCTGCTGCGGGCGATGGAGCACCGGCCCGGGAGCCTCGCCCTGGTCGGCCGGCCGCTCCGCTTCAGCCAGCTCTCGCATGCCGAGCGCGAGGCGTACCTGCGGCGGATGGCGGTCAGTCGGATCCCGCTCACTCGGACCGCGTTCCAGGACCTGAAGCGGCTGACCCTGCTCCTGGCCTACGGCCTCGAGGGCTCGCCGTACCAGCGGTCGACGGGCTATGTCCCCGTCGCGCCCGCGGCCGCCGCCGAGACGCCGCTCGACGTGCGGACGCCCGCGGCCGGCGAGGTGATCGAGGCGGACGCCTGCGTCATCGGCTCGGGGGCCGGCGGTGGCGTCGCCGCGGCGGTGCTCGCCGGAGCCGGCCGACGGGTGGTCATCCTGGAGCGGGCAGCCGAGGTCCGCGAGACCGACTTCGGGGGCCCGGAGCTCGATGGTCTCGCTCGGCTCTTCCTGGACCGTGGACTCGCCGCGACGAGCGACCGCTGGCTGTCGATCAGGGCCGGCAGCGCCGTGGGCGGCGGCACCGTCGTCAACTGGAGCTCGAGCCTCCGCCTGCCCGACGCCATCGCCGAGGAGTGGCGGCGGGCCGGCGTCGACGGCCTGGAGCCGCACTACGAGGCCGTCGAGGCGGCCCTCTCGGTCGGCACAGCCGAGAGCATCCCGAACGGCCCGAATCGCGTCCTGGCCCGCGGTCTCGAGGCGCTCGGCCTCGGCTGCCAGGTCATCCCCCGCAACACGCGGGGCTGCGGCGAGTGCGGCCCGTGCGCCGTCGGCTGCCGCATCGGGGCGAAGCAGTCCGTCCGGCGGACGTACCTCGCCGAGGCGTCGCAGGCCGGTGCCCGCATCCTCGACCGGACGGACGCGCGGCGCATCCTCGTCGAGGGCGGTCGGGCGACCGGGGTCGTCGCGGCCGTGCCGGGCGGCGACGTCGTCGTCCGCGCGCCGCTCGTCGCCCTGGCCGGCGGGGCGATCCTCAGCCCGGCGCTGCTGTTGCGCTCGGGCATCGCGTCACGCACGGCCGGGCGCGGACTCCTGCTGCACCCCGTCTCGGCCGTCGTCGGCTTCTACGACGAGACCGTCGAGCCCTGGAGTGGCGTGCCGCAGGCGGTGATGACCGACGCCTTCGCCGACCTCGGCGAGGGCGAGGGCATCCGGGTCGAGGCGGCGCCGATGCAGCCGGGCCTCATCGCGACCGGCTATCCCTGGTGGTCGGCGGCGCAGCACCGGGCGACGATGGCCCAGGTGGCGCGGGCAGCGGCCTTCATCGGCCTCGTCAGAGATCGGACGCCGGGCCGGGTGGACGTCGCCCGCTCCGGCGCGGTCCGGGTCCGCTACGGGGTCGGGGGGCGGGAACGGGCGCTCCTCGCCCGGGCCACGGTGGAGCTCGCCCGGATCCACCGCGCGGCAGGGGCGCAGCGCGTCGCGACGCTCCACACGCCCCCGCTCGAGCTCGGCCCGGGCGAGCCGTTCGAGCCGTTCGCGGCAGAGATCGGGCGACGGGGGATCGTCCCGAACCGCATCCTGCTCTTCACCGCCCACCAGATGGCCAGCTGCCGGATCGGGATCGACGCGGCGGCATCGGTCGCCGACCCGACGGGCCAGGTCCGCGGCGTCCGCGGCCTGTTCGTCACCGACGCGAGCGCGTTCCCGAGCTCGTCGGGGGTCAACCCGATGCTGACGATCATGGCCCTGGCCCGCCGCACGGCGCAGGGGATGGCCGCCGGCTGACGGCGGCCGCTCCGCCCGTGCCGGGGCCGCCGCCGGTCCGACGCTGCCGCTCAGGCTGCGCCGGTCGCCGGGTCGCCGACGGTCAGCGTCCGTTCCTCCGCGCCGCGGACGATGCCGATCTCGTAGCTGGCGCCCGCCGCCTCGATCGCCTCGGCCAGCTCGTCGCCGTCCGTCACCGGCCGGCCGCCCACGGCCACGATCAGGTCGCCCTCGGCAAGACCTGCCCGCGCCGCCGGGCTGTCCGCTTCGACGCCGCGGACCAGCACCCCGTCGCGGTCGGGGAGGCCGACCGAGCGTCGGAGCCGGGCTGCGACGAACGCGGGGGCGATCGCGACGCCGAGCCGCGGCCGCTCCCTCGTCTCGCCGCGAGCGAGGGCCGCGACCCGCTCGCGCAGGCTCGCGTCGGCCGGCAGGGCGAGGTAGAAGCCCTCCCCGAGCCGGTTCGTGTCGAGGCCGAGCAGGCGCGCCTGCGCGTCGAGGACCGGGCCGCCCGACGAGCCCGGGGCGAGGGGCGCCGTGTGCTCGAGGCTGCCCGCGATGCGCCGGCCCCCCGGCCCGCGGAAGGCCCGCGAGAGAGCGGACACCGTGCCGAACGTGACGCGGGCCGGGCCGCCCGACGTCGCCGCGGCGGCGAAGACGATGGCGCCGACGCCGAGGACTGCGGGGTCGCCCCACTCGAGGGGCGTCACGCCGGTCGTCTCGACGCCGATGACGGCGAGGTCGCCGTCCATGTCGGTCCCGAGGACGGTGCCGCGGTCCGTCCGGCCGTCGGCGAAGCGGACGGTGACCGTGGGGCCGCGCAGGTTGTGGGCGTTGGTGAGGACCCGGCCGTCCGCGACGACCACGCCGGACCCACGCCGGTGGGCCCCGATGCCGACCACGGCCGGCCCGGCGGTCGTGGCGACCTGCTGGATCGCGGCCTGGATCTCGTCGATCGCTCCCATCGTGACTCCTTCTCTGTTGCTGTCGAGATGCAAGTTGCAAGTTACTACCCGGTGCATGTTACGGCAAGGGGGTGCGGCGACGAACGGCCGTCGCCTACGATGGGTCGGTGAGCGACGATGTCGGACAGACTGGTGCGTCGGCCCTCGGCCTGGCGCTCGACCGGGTGGGGGACCGCTGGAGCCTGCTCGTCGTCGAGGCGCTCCTGGCCGGGCCGCGACGCTTCAGCGACCTCCGCGAGGCGGTGCCCGGCATCGCCCCGAACATCCTGACGGACCGCCTGCGGCGCCTCGAACGGTCGACGATCGTCCACGCCCGGCCGTACTCCGAGCGCCCCCTCCGCCTCGAGTACGCGCTCACCGCGGACGGGCAGGATCTCGCCAGCGCGCTCCGCTTGCTCGCGGACTGGGGCGCCCGCCGGAGCGCGCCGGCCGTCCACGAGCCGCTCCGCCACGGTGCATGCGGCACTCCCCTCGAGACGCGCTGGTACTGTCCCACCTGCGGGGTCGTGGTCCAGGACCGCGAGACGGCCCCGGACCGGGTGGTCTGACCCGGCCTGCCCGATGAGCGCCGTGGAGCACGTCGCCGGACCGATCCATCGGGTGCCGCTCGGGTTCGTGGCCGCCTACCTCGTCGCGGCCCATGACGGCGCGGCGGCCACCCTCGTCGACACCGGGGTGCGAGGCCGCGCCGGGCCGATACTCGAGGCCGTCGGTCGCCTGCCCGCCGGCGTGGGGCAGGGCCGCGTCGGCGACGTCCTGCTCACCCACTGCCACGGCGACCACGCCGGGAGCCTGGCCGCGGTCGTCGGCCGAACCGGCGCGCGGGTACACGCCCACCCGCTCGACGCGGCCGTCGTCCGCGCCGGCGGCCCGCAGCCGCCCGCCGTGCCCGGCAACCCGCTCGTCGGCCTGCTCGGGGCGGTCGCGGGGCGGCTCGCTCCGGCCGGCCTCGAGCCCGCTCCCGTCGATGTCGAGATCGAGGAGGGTGCCTCCGTCCCGGGCGGACTGCGGGCGATCCACACGCCGGGCCACACCCCCGGCCACCTGTCGTTCCTCTGGCCGGACGACGGTGGGGTCCTGGTCGTCGGCGACGCCGCCGCGAACGTCCTGGGGCGGCTGGAGCTCGGGCCCGTGAACAGCGATCCAGCCGTCGCCCGGGCGAGCTTCGCCCGACTCGCCGGCCTCGACTTCGAGGTCGCTTGCTTCGGTCACGGCCCCCCGCTCCGGGGCCGCGCCAACGCCGCGTTCCGGGCCCGCCTCGACCGCCTCGCCGCGCACCGCTGATGGTCCGCGGCGAGCGCGGCGAGCGCGGCGAGCGCGGCGGCGCGGGCCGTCAGGTGGGGCTGGGTCCCGGGCGGAGGGTCGCGTCGGGCGGGTTCGCGGCGCCCGGCTCCGCGGCGAAGAACTCGCGCGGCCGCCAGCCGAAGAGGCCGGCCACCATGTTGGCCGGGATCTGGGCGATCGTGGTGTTGTAGCGGTAGACGCTGTCGTTGTAGAGCTCCCGCCGGTCGGCGATGAGCCCCTCGAGGCGCTGGATCTCGGCCTGGAGCGCGGCCACGTTGTCGGCCGAGCGGAGCTGCGGGTAGCGCTCGACGACGGCGAAGAGCGAGCGGATCGCCGACGAGGTCTCGGCCGAGACGGCGCCCTGGCGGGCGACCGGCTCGCTCGGGCTGTAGGCGCTCCGGGCCGTCGTCACGCGCTCCAGGACGTCTTGCTCGTACGCCATCACGTCGCGGACCGCCTCGACGAGGTTCGGCAGCTCGTCGTGGCGCTGCTCGAGCGAGACCTCGATGTTGGCCCAGGCCTTGTCGATGCGCTGCTGCATGGCGACCACGGCGTTGTAGGTCGTGTAGAGCACAAAGGCGACGAGGATGAGGGGCAGGACGACGGCGAAGACCGCGGCGGCGACAAGCGGCATCGGCTGGCCTCTAGCGGATGGGGCTCAGGCTGAGGGCGAGGACGACGGCCGAGGCGATGGCCAGGACCGCGCCGGCGAGGCCGAGCAGGAAGGCGTCCTCGGCCCGCCCCGCTGCCTCACCCGGGCTGCCGGCGAGGATCGCCAGGGGCGTCGTCGGGCCGCTCGCCAGGACCAGGGCGTCGGGCGCGATCTCGAAGCGGCCCCGGGCAGCGGAGTCCGTCGCAGGGGGCGCGACGGGCTCGGGCGTGGCCGCCGGGTCGAGGACGGGTGCGCGGACGGGCTGACCGATGCCGAAGCCCTCGATGGCGGCGTTGCCCCAGGCGGCCTGCGGATCGCCGACGAGCGTCCCGGCGGCGCGGGCAGCCTCGAGGTCGGCGGCGATCTCCGGGTCGGCGAGCGCACCGAGCGGTCCGTCGACGCGGTCCGCGTTGGCCGGATCGGGCAGGTCGGCGAAGGGCAGGGCCGTGCCGATGACCGTCACCACGTCCCCCGGCTCGAGGCGCAGCTCGCTGTACTCGCGGCGGCCGCCCCCGAGGCCGGTCAGGACGCCGGCGCCGCCGAGGCCGGCCGAGCCGCGGTCGATGGCCGCGGGCTGGTGGACGGTCAGCAGGTCCGCGATCGCGGCCTCGCGGTCGGGCGCAGCCAGGGCGATCTCGGGCCCGGCGTTCGGTTGCAGGCCAGCGGGCGCGTCGCCGAGCGCGCCGTCGCGATCCGCGAAGCGGGCCGGCAGGTCGAAGCGCGCGGCGCGAGGGAAGACGTGGACCTGGCCGCTCCCGTCGTCGACGAGGAAGTCCACGCCGCGCTCCTCTGCCAGGACGGTCCGTCGCTCGCGACCGAACGTCTCGACCACCCGGGACCGGAAGTAGACGCACGGCCGGCTCTGGAGCGGCGAGACGAGGGTGACGGCCGCGGCGCGGACGGTCCCGCTGACCCGGACCTCGCCGGCGGCGAGCGAGGCGATGCGGGACGTGGCGATGCCCGAGACGAGGCTCCGCCGGCGATAGGCGAGCAGCCCGCGGCCGAACAGGCCGAGGCCGGCGAGCAGGCCGAGGACGGCCAGGCCAACGAACTGGGACGGGGTGACGGCCGCGACGCCCATGGCCGACGATGGTAGGGGAACCCGCCGCACCGGGCGAGGTGGACGCGCATTTCGCGCCGTCTTGACGCTTCGGGGTCTCCCGCGAAGGCGGCCGATAGCGGCCGAGCGGTATCCAGTCCCATGGCGCACCCGTTCGACCCCCGGCCGCTCCTCGTCCGCCACCTCCACGGTCGAGTCTGCGGGCTCGCCCACGACTTCGACCCCGCGGCCTGCCTGCTCGCCGGCGCGGCCGCCGACGACCTCCGCTCCGAGCTGTCGGCCGATGGCCTGGCCCTCGTCCCGCTCGAAGCGGTCGCGTTCCTGCAGCGCGCCTACGCCGAGCTGAGCAGCGACGAGCCGATCCCGGCCGTCATGGGGTTCCCCGATGGCCCCGCCCGCGAGCTGTACGAGGCTCGCGTCCGGATCCGCCTCCGCAAGCGCGACGGCACGCTCGAGTACGGCCCGATGCAGCCCCGCTGGCGGGCCGAGATCGAGCTCGTCGCCCTCAACCACCGCCATGGCCCCGACATCGCCGGGGCGGTCATCGAGCCGGAGGCGGCCTGGGTTCGCGCCCTCCTGCGGGACGTGCCCGGCCTCGCCTGAAGCGGACCGGAGCCGCTTCCTCCTGCCGCTTCTGTCAGCGGACGAAGCGGGTCCCGGAGTGGCCGAGGAGGACGTTCGTCGCGTCGTCGAGCGCGCCGATGGCGGCGAGCTTGCCCCCGGCCCGCATGAACTGGACGCAGGCGCGGACCTTGGGTGCCATCGAGCCCGCCGGCAGGACGCCCGCCGCGAGCATCGACTCGGCCTCCCCGACCGTGAGGATCGCCACCCGCTCGCGCTCGGGCGTGCCCCAGCCGCGGTAGACCCCGTCGACGTCGGTCAGCAGGAGGAGCGCCTCAGCCCGGACGTTCTCGGCCAGGACGACCGCCGCGAGATCCTTGTCGATGACGGCCTCCACGCCGCGCAGACCCGACCCGTCTTCCTCGACCACCGGGATGCCGCCGCCGCCCGAGGCGATGACGAGGACGCCCGCCTGGACCAGGCGGCGGATCGCGCCCGCCTCGACGATCCGGCGGGGCGCGGGGGAGGGGACCACCCGGCGCCAGTGCTGGTTGTCCGGGGCGATGGCCCACCCTCGCTCGTCGGCCAGGGCCCGGGCGGCCGCCTCGTCATAGACCGGCCCGACGGGTTTGGTCGGCCGCCCGAAGGCGGTGTCGTCCGCGGCCACGACCATCTGGGTCAGGACCACGGCGATGTCGCGGGCGGTCTCCCGGGTCCCGAAGGCGTTGCGCAGCGCCTGGCAGAGCAGGTAGCCGATCTGGCCCTGCGACTCCGCGCCCAGGACGTCGAGCGGCGGGGCCGGAACGTCCGGCTCCGCGGCCGCGGCCTCCAGGGCCAGGAAGCCGACCTGGGGTCCGTTGCCGTGGGTGATGACGAGCTCCGGGACCGTGTCGGCCAGTCCGACGATGACGCGCGCGGCGAGCTCCGCGCTCCGCCGCTGGCTCTCGATGTCGCCCCGGTCGCCGCGCCGGATGAGGGCGTTGCCGCCGAGGGCGACGACGATCCGCCCGGGCAGGCCGCTCATGGCCGCCTCGCCGTGCGCGGGCGCTGGCCGGACCCGGCGCGAGCTGCCGGCGCGGTGGTCCGTCGCACGGGGCGGCGCCGCGACGCGGCTCACGAGCGGGCCTCGGCCGTCGTCCGTCCGGTGATCGTCCAGTACAGCACGGCCTGCTCGGTCCACCAGCGGTTCTCGGCCTCATCCCAGACGCGCGAGCGCGGCCCCTCGATGACGGCGTCCTCGACCTCCTCGCCGCGGTGGGCCGGCAGGCAGTGCAGGAAGATGGCCTCGGGCGCGGCCTGCTCCATCAGGGCCGGCGTCACGACGTAGCCCTCGAAGGCCGTCTGCCGGGCGGCGCGCTCCGCCTCGGCGCCCATCGAGGTCCAGACGTCGGTGTAGACGGCGTCCGCGCCCTCGACCGCCTCCGCGGGCCGCCGGACGAGCTCCACGGAGCCGCCCGTCGCCGCCGCGGCCCCTCGCGCCGCTTCCACGATCGCTGCATCCGGCGCGTAGCCGGCGGGCGTCGCCAGGACGATGTGGACGCCGGCCAGGGCGCAGGCCTCGAGCAGGGAGTGGGCGACGTTGTTGCCGTCCCCGACGTACGCCACCCGCCGGCCCTCGAGGGAGCCGAAGGCCTCCTCGACCGTCATCAGGTCGGCCAGGGCCTGGCAGGGATGGTGCTCGTCGGTCAGGGCGTTGATGATCGGGATCGTCGCGTGGGCGGCCAGCTCCTCGAGCGAGGCCTGGCGGAACGTCCTGATGGCGACCGCGTCGACGTAGCGCGACAGGACGCGGGCCGTGTCCGCCGGCGGCTCCCCGCGGCCGATCTGGAGTTCATCCGGGCGCAGGACGACCGGCAGCATGCCGAGTCCGAAGGCGGCGGCCTCGAAGCTGACCCGGGTCCGGGTGGACGGCTTGTCGAAGAGGAGGGCGAGCTTGCGCCCCGCGAGGGCCGTCCGCCACGGCTCGGGCTCGCGCTTCATCTCCCTGGCCAGGGCGATGAGCGCCCGGAAGGTCTCCGGGCCGAGCGGCAGGACGGAGAGGTAGTCGTGCATCGCGACGGACTCCACACCGGCGCCGGGCCGACCGAGGACGGCCAGCAGCCTGCACCGATGGCCGTCACTCTAGCCGGCGGCCGAGGGCCGTGGAGGGCCATCCGGCCCGCGGCCGCGCCGTCGCGAGCGCTTCGGGACCTCTCGCCGTCGGTAGCGGCCGGAGGTCAGACGCCCGCCGCCTCCGCGTCACGGGGGAGCCCGGCCAGGACCGCCCGGAAGATGCCGACGGCCTCGTCGATCTCCGCCGCGGTCACGTCGAGGGGCGGGATGAAGCGGATGACCTGGTGGTGGGTGCCGCAGCTCAGGACGACGAGGCCGGCCTCGAGGCAGGCCTGCAGCAGCGCGTCGCAGGTCGCCCCGTCCGGCTCGCGCGTCTCCCGGTCGCGGACGAACTCGACGCCGATCATCAGGCCCGGCCCGCGGACGTCGCCGATCCGCTCGTCCCCGGCGGCCACCGCCTGGAGTCCGGCGAGCAGCTCCGCCCCGCGGGCTGCCGCGTTGGCGACGAGGTCCTGCTCGTGGATCGTCTCGAGGACGGCGACCGCGGCCGCGCAGGCGACCGGGTTGCCGCCGAACGTCGTCCCGTGCGCGCCCGCGCCCCAGCGCTCCTGCAGCTCGCGGCGGGTCACGATCGCCGACAGGGGCAGGCCGTTCGCGATCGACTTGGCGACGCAGACGACGTCGGGGACGATGCCGGCCCGCTCGAATGCCCACATCCGCCCGGTCCGGCCGTAGCCGGACTGGACCTCGTCGGCGATCAGGAGGATCCCGTGCTCGTCGCACAGGGCGCGGAGCCGCTGCAGGAAGGCGACCGGCGCGGGGTTGAAGCCGCCCTCGCCCTGGACCGGCTCGATGACCATCGCGGCGACCTCGGTCGGCGGGATGCGCCGGGCGAGGACCTCGCCGAGCGCCCCCATCGCCGCCTCGGTCGCGGCCGCCTCGTCGCCGCGGCCAACGCGGTAGACCTCCGGGAACGGGCTCAGGTAGACGCCGGGCAGCAACGGCTCGTAGCCGGTCCGGTAGTTGAGGCTCGAGCTGGTGATCGCGACAGCGCCCATCGTCCGGCCGTGGAAGCCGCCGCTGAAGGCGATGATCCCGGGCCGCCCCGTGACCCGCCGGGCGAGCTTGAGGGCACCCTCGATGGCCTCGGTCCCGGAGTTGCCGAAGAAGACGGTGTCGAGGGGCGCGGGGAACGCCGCCGCGAGGAGCCCGGCGAGGCGGCCGACCGGCTCGACGTAGCCGAGGGCGTTGCAGACGTGGAGGAGGCGGTCGGCCTGCTCGTGGATCGCCCGGGTCACCGCCGGGTGACGGTGGCCGAGGGCCGTCGTGGCGATGCCGCAGGCGAAGTCGAGATAGGCCCGGCCGGCCGTGTCGTAGAGGCGGTGGCCCTCGCCGTGGCTCCAGCTCCGCTCGAAGTAGCGGCCGAGCACGGGCGAGAGGTGCGGCCGGGCGAGGCTCGCGAGGTCGGCGGACGGGTCGGCGGCGACGGACATGGATCGCTCCTCGTGGGCCGGCCCGACACGGCGAACGGGGTGGGGGACCGGGCGGTCCCCCGACTATAGGCCATCCTCGACCGAGGGCCCTCGGGCTCCAGCCCTCGAGCCGACCCTCGGTCGGCCGGGTTCCCGGGCCCGCGCGGTCAGGGGCGGCGATCGCGGCCGGCGACCGAGAGGACCAGGAAGACGACCCCGATGGCGATCAGGGCGATGGGCCAGACGAGGCTGGCGTCGAAGCTCGGCACGAGCTGGTCGGCCAGGAACGCCCCGCCGACGATCACGAGGAGGAGGCCGACCACGAGGGCGCCCGTCCCGTCGCCGCGGCGCTCCCAGCGGTCCCCCTGCCGCTCCCAGCGCGCCTGGCGCCGGGCCTCGCGCTCCGCGCGTCGGGCGGACCGCCAGTCGCCGCCGGCCGCGCGCGGCTGCTCGCCGGTCGAGGTCCAGCCGCCCGTCGTCGCGTCCGCCGCAGTCGCCTGGGCGGTCGCGTCCGCGTCCGGCGCGCCGCTCGCCGATCCTGCCGCGGGGCTCGGCGGGACCGGCGGGACGGGCCGCCCGTAGTCGGACCAGTACTCGGGCGAGTCCGGGACGACCACGGCCATGACGATGTAGATCAGCAGGGTGATGAAGCCGCTGAAGGGGATCGAGATGGCCCAGACGATCCGGACGAGTGACGGGTCCACGTCGAAGTAGTCGGCCACGCCACCCGCCACGCCGGCGATCATCCGGTCGGGCGAGCGGTAGAGGCGCGGTTGCGAGACGTTCACTGGCAGCCTCCAGTCGGGTTCAGGGTGACGCCGCCGAGGTTCACGGTGACCGACAGGCGGACGCGATGGGTGGCGCCGGCGTAGCCCGGCGTCTGCCACTCGGTGCCGTTGCGGACGAGGCCGGCCGCCTCGTAGTTCGCCCCGCCGAGGGTCTCCGTCGAGGCGATGGCGAGGCCGAGCCCGCTCGGGGCGCAGAGGCGGAGACTGCCCGCGTTGACCGTGACGCTGCCCGATCCGTCAGCGGCTGCCGGGAGGGTGACCCGCGCCTCGCCCGCGTTCACGGTCGTCGAGAACGAGCCGAGACTGGCCGCTCCGCCGAGATCGAGCCGTGCCTCGCCGGCGTTGACCGTCAGGCTCGACGAGCGGACCTGGGCGCCGGCGAGGTTCAGCCGGGCGGATCCGGCGTTGACCTCGACGGCGAGGTCGACCGGCTGGCCGGTCGGCACCGTGAGGCGCCAGTCGTCGCGGCCGCCGACCGGCCCGAACCACTCGGCCGGTCCCGCGCTCGGATGGACGGTCACGCCGGACGCGTCGCCGTCGACCGTCGCATGCGCCCCCGCGCTGTTGCCCGTCCGGACGAGCCAGGTATCGCCGGACGCCGTGTCGACCGTCATGTCGCCGCAGCCCTGGTGCAGTTCGAACCGGCCGGGCCCGGCGAGCGTTCCCTGGCTCGTGTCGTAGCTGGTGACGGTCCCGCCGCTGCAGCCGGCGATGCGGCCCGGGCCCGCGGCGAGCAGCCCGCCGCAGATGAGCCCGAACGTCGCGGCGACGATCAGGCCCCCGGCGAACTCGGCCGGCGTCCGGCGCAGCAGGAGGCCGACGCCGATGCCGACGAGGACGAGCGGCCAGAAGCGCCACGCTCCGGCGAGCGCGTCGCCCGGGATCAGGTCCGCCCGGACGGCGAGCGGCAGCGCGCCCAGCAGGATGAAGAACACTCCCCAATCAAGGAGACGGCGATCCAGGTGCATCAGCCCCTCACTTCGCTCCTGCGAGCCGGTGGGACGAGGGCGCGCTCGCTGCTCGGCACGGGAGCGGGTGCGCGCTCCCCGGCGAGCACGGCGGCAGATGCGGCCGCCGGTCGCGACACAAGGGTACGGCGGGCGAGGGGGCCGAGGGCGAGGTCCGTTCGGCCCGACCAAGGGGGGGCCGCCCGCAACCGAACTGCAAGGGCGACGTGGCCCGCGCTGCCTCCCCAGTGAGCACCGTCCGGCGACCCTGCCTGCGGGGTGGCCGCGTCCCAGCTCGGTCACGCCCCCGACGGAGGATGCTCACCCATGTCCGACTACGAACGAACCACGGTCCACGAGCCCGTCGACGAGCCCGTCGATGGGCCGCCCGCCGAGCGGCGCGTCGTGCGGGAGCGCCGCTACGACGACCCCTATGTCGCCCCCGGGCCGACGGCCGCCGATCTCGTCCGGCGCGTCGTCGCGCTCCTGTTCGGGATCCTGCAGGCGCTCCTGATCCTGCGGATCGTCTTCCTGCTGCTGATCGCAAATCGCGACAACGGCATCGTCCAGTTCGTGCTGAACGTGACCGACCCCTTCGTGGCGCCCTTCGTCGGCATGTTCCGCCTCGACACCGTCCGCTCGACGAGCGGCGTCGTGCTCGACTTCGCAGCCGTCGTCGCCCTGATCGGCTGGTCGCTCGTCGAGGCCCTCGTCCTCGCGGTCCTCAGCCTCGGGACGCGGCGGGGGCCGACGGCGGTCGCCTGACCGAGCCCCGTCCGGGGGTGGTAGCCTCGGGCGGGTCCGACCGCGTCCCGTCCGCTTGATCCCGGCGCCGGGCCGGTGAGTCCGGGACGTCGACGGGAGGTGGGATGCGACTCCTCGAGTGGCGGGCGGAGGCGCCCACGCGCGACGCCCTCGGCCCGCGCGTCCTGGCCGTCCTCCAGCCGGTCCTCGGCGCCCTGGGACTGCCGGCCGATCCGGACTGCTGGGTGAGCTGGGGTGACGAGGCGGGCTCGCGCTTCGCGATCCTCGCCGCGGCCCCGGCCGGCCTCGCCGTCGTCAGCGTCCGGACGAGCGTGCCGCAGGAAGGCCCGCGGGCGTCGGGCAAGCTCGTGCGCTGGGCCCGGGTCCACCTCGGGGAGCTCGACGTCGAATCGCAGGGCGGCCACCTGATGGCGAGCATCCAGCTCGAGGGCCAGGTCCTGCGCGGCGTCGACGCGCTCGCCGAGCGGATCGGCGCCTTCGTCGGCGGCGTGGCGGCGGCGATCGACGGGCGGCCGGCTCCGGCCGCGCCGAAGGGCGCCGCGGGCCGACCGGCCACCCCGGCCGCGACATCGACGGCTCGACCCACCCGTCGCGTGCCAGCCTCCGCGAGTGCCGCGCCGCGCGGCCGCGGCCGTCGGGGTCCGGCGGACGCCGCTGGGACCTGAAGGCGGGTCCCCGCCTGCGCCCGAGCGGCGGTCGGATGGACGACCCTGGCCGCGGGCCGCGACGTGGCCGCTGGCCGTCGTCGCCGGCGGCATCCCGGCGGCCGCCCTCGTCGCGTCCACGTTGCTCGGCCTGCCCGGCCGCTTCAACGACTTCAGCTCGTACTGGCTGGCAGGCCGCCTCGTCGCTGCCGGCCAGAGTCCGTACGACCTCGCCGCGCTCACCACCCTCGGCCGCCGCGAGGGCCTGGACTTCCTCGTCGGGAGCGGCTACTCGTACCCGCCGCCCTTCGCCGTGGCGATGGTCCCGCTCTCAGCGCTGCCGTTCACGTTCGCGGCCTGGCTCTTCAGCCTCGTCTCCGCGGCCGCCTTCGGCCTGGCCGCTGCTGCCTGGCTCGCCCGCGCGGGCCTCTCGACGCGGAGGTCGCTCGTCCTGGCCGCCCTCGCCGGCGCCTACCCGCCGATCGTGGGTTCGGCCTATTTCGGCCAGGCGAACCTGCTGATCGTCGCCGTGCTCGTCCTCGCCATGGACCGGCTGCTGCCGCGCGACGGGGGCCGGGGCGGGCGAGGCAGTGAGCTGATCGCGGGGCTGGGGATCGGCCTGGTCGGCGTCGTCAAGCTCGTCCCGCTCGTGCTCCTCGTCCCGCTCCTGCTCGGCCGTCGCTGGGTCGCCAGCGCCGGCCTCATCGCCGCCGCCCTCGGGGCCCTGCTCGTGGCTGCCGTCGTCGCCCCGGCCAGCGGGCGGGGCGGGAGCCAGCTCGCCGAGCTCCTGGGGGCCGACGGGTTCTGGAGCAACCAGTCGCTCAACGGCCTCGCCACCCGCCTCGTGGTCCCGACCGACCGGACGGCGCCCCTCCTGCCGGGCCTCGACCCGACCGTGCTCGGGGTGGCCTTCCTCGTCCTCGTCGCCCTCCCCACTGCGGTCGCCCTCTGGTCCGCGCGCCGCTCCGCGCTCGCCGGCGGGCTTGGCCTCGGTCTCTCGGTGGCCCTCCTGGCGGGGATCGCCGGCGCGCCCAAGGATTCGTTCTGGAACCACGCGCCCGCGCTCCTGGCGGTGGCCCAGCTGGTCCCCGGCCGCGGGGCCGGCACCGTCGTCCCCGCGCGGGGGCTGCGACTCGCCCTCGGCGCCTGGTACGGCGGCGCCTGGCTCGAGGCTCTCGTCGATCGGACGGAGGGCGGCATCACCAGACCACTCGGCCCCGCCGGAGCGTTGGTCTCGTCGCTCGCGATCCTCGGGCTGCTCGCCCTGTGGGCGTGGCTCACCGCCCGCCTGGCGCTCGGAGCTCGAGCGGCGGAAGGGCGAGACGCCGAAGTGTCGGCCAGGTGACGGGCGCCCAGGACGTCCCTGGCGGATACTCCCGCCATGGCCAGGGCCCCGTCACCGCCGCGTCGCCCGGAGCTGCCCGGCCCGCCGATCCACCCGATCCGGCGGACCCTGCGCTACGCCGTCGTCCGGCTCGTCTCGAGCCTCATCGTCCGCATCTACCTGCGCCTCGAGGTCGAGGGGTCGGCGAACCTCGCCGGCGGCCCGTGCCTGGTCTGCTTCAGCCACGCGGACTGGACCGACCCCTTCATCCTCATGGCCGCGCTGCCCTGGCGGCCGCGGGTCTACTTCTTCGGTCCGAAGGAGGAGGACATGCGCCGCGGCGGCCGCAACCGGCTCATGGCCTGGGTGGGGACCGCGCTGCCCTACAAACCGCTCAAGTCCGACCTGCTGGAGGCGACCCGGCGGGTGGAGGCCGTGCTCGACGCCGGCGGCCTCGTCGCGATCGCGGGAGAGGGGCGGCTGCACGCAGGGGAGCGGGTCGTCCTGCCGCTCAGCGAGGGCGCCGCGTTCTTCGCCCTGCGAGCCCAGGTGCCGCTCGTCCCGCTCGCGCTCAACGGCACCACCTGGCTCGGCTTCCGGCGGCGAGTCCGCGTCCGGATCGGCGAGCCGCTGCCGACCGCGGGCCAGCGCCCCACGCGCGAGACCGTCGCCGCGCTGACGGACCGGACGTGGCATGCCCTGCGGGCCCTCGCGGCCGATTTCCCCGACCCCGGCCCACCCGGTCCGTTCGGGCGGTGGCTGACGGAGGTGTTCAACGAATGGCCGGAGGGCGAGCGCCCCGCCCCGGGCGCCGAGCGGCCGGGCCTGCCCGCGGGGCAGCCAGAATAGAACCTCCGTTCTATCGTCGCCCGGACTCCCGTCGCGTCCCGTCTGCCATACTGTCGCCCGAGATCGACCGAGCGAGGAGGTCCTGTGGGAGCGACGGGGCTATCAGCGGACCCGGCCGAGTACCGGTCGCGGCTGCGGGAGCAGAGCGACGACCAGCTCGACACCTGGGCGGCCGAGCTGATGCGGGACGTGGCCATCCGGCGCGGCGTGCGCAAGGTGATCGGGGACCTCCGGCGGACGGGGGGCCTCGACGAGCGCGAGCTCGCCCGCGTCTATGCCGCCGGCGGCGGACCTCCCGCCGCCATCGGGCGCGACGAGGCCGGTGAGCTGATGGTCCCGGCGACGACGGTCTACTGCCTGGTGGCCGGCCTCCGATCCCAGACGACGGACGCGCGCCAGCGCCTCATCGAGTACCTGGTCGCGAACTTCGAGGACCTGGTGTACGTCTGACGGCGCGACCGTCGACGGTGGGCGAGGGGACGACCCCGGGCGCCGGCGCCTGCCGCAGGCACTCGCCGCGCTCCGGGTGGCGCATCCGTTCCCCTCGTTCCTCGACGCCTGCCTGACGGCCTCGCTCGCGCTGCTCGCAGGCGCGAACCCGGCCCGATCCGCCGCGCTCGGCCTGGCGATGCTCGCCCTCCAGGCCACCATCGGCACCGTCAACGACCTGCACGATGCGCCGCTCGATCGCCTCGCCAAGCCAGGCAAGCCGATTCCGGCGGGCCTCGTCGGCGTCGGGGCAGCCCGAGGGGCCGCGTTCGGGGCAAGCGCCGCTGGCCTGGTCCTGAGCGCCCTCCTCGGCCCGGCCACCTTTGCGATCGGTGTCGCCGGTCTCGCCGTCGGCCTCCTGTACGACCTGCGGCTCAAGGGGACGCTCCTCTCCTGGCTCCCCTTCGCCATCGGCGTCCCGCTCCTGCCGCTGTACGCCTGGCTCGGCGCGGCCGGCTGCCTGCCGCCCGCCCTCGGGCTCGTCGCGGTCCTGGCGGTGCCGGCGGGCGCCTCGCTCGCCCTGTCCAACGCGCTGGCCGACCTCGAAGCGGACCGGCTCGCAGGCCTCGCGTCGCTGCCCGTCGTGGGCGGCGGTCGGACGTCCTGGCTCGTTGCGGTCGTGCTCGCGGCCGTGGTCCTGGCCGGCGTCGGCCTCGCCCGGCCGGTCTCCACGGCGCCGCTCGCGGACGTGGTCCTCGTCGCCGGAGGCGCGGCTGTCGTGCTGGGCCTGGGTCTCGCCCGCGGGCCTGAACCCGTCCGTCGCGAATGGGGCTGGGAGCTCGAAGCGGTCGGCTTCGGGCTGGTCGCCCTCGGCTGGCTGGCGAGCGTCGCAGCCAGCGGTGCCATCCACTGCTGAGGACCTTCGTACCCCTAACGGTCGCAGCCGCCGTGTCGTTATCCTCGATGCGCGTCACCATAGGAGGTACGAGATCGTGAAACGCCTGTCGGCCGCCTTCGTGGCCCTGCTGATCCTGGCGCTCTCCGCGACCGCCGTGTTCGCCAGCAGGGGTGCCCTCGTCGCTGACCGGACCCTGGCCCCGCAGGTCGAGCAGGCCAGCGAGACGGCCGAGCCGAGCGAGACTGCCGAGCCGAGCGAGACGGCCGAGCCGAGCGAGACTGCTGAGGCGACGGAAGCCGCAGCGCCCAAGGTCGCGGCTCCGTCACCGTCGCACCCGGCGAATCACGGCGCGACGGTCTCGGCCGCCGCCCAGGCCTCCACCCCGCCCGGCTACGCGAACCACGGGGCCTACGTCTCGTCGATCGCCCGCCAGAACCACGGCCACCAGCACCACTGATCGCCGTCGACACAGCGAGAGCCGGCGCCCTGAGGGCGCCGGCTCTCTCGTTTCCGTCGACCCCGTCTCGCGGTGGCGGGGCCCGCCCGATCAGTCCTCCAGCCCGGACCGGACCAGGGCGATCGCGTTCTCCAGGCGGAGCTTCGCGATGGTCAGGTACTTGGCGAGGTTGCGTCGGTCGACGTCGCCGATCGAGCGGACCACGTCGGGCGCCTGGAGGACGGCGACCAGCTCCTGCAGCGCGTCGCTCAGCTGCGACTTCGCCGAGACGAGCGAGTCGTCGCCCACCGGCCTCGGCGGGACGACGCCGGTCCAGGCCGCCGCGGCCTCGGCCTCGATCTCGTCCCGGCCGGCCGTCTCCTCGGCTGCGTCCGCGTCGGACGCGGCGACCCGCCGCCGCCCCTCGATGCGGTCCCGGAGCTTGACCAGGGACAGCTCACCGCGGGCCACCTGCTCCGCCAGCCGCTTCCGCTTCTTCGGGTCCTCGACCTTGAGCAGCTCGTAGGCGTGGGAGAGGGTGTCTTTGCGTACGGACACCAGCTCCTTCACCTCGGCTGGCGCGTCGGCGAGCCGAAGCCGGTTCTCCAGGTAGCCCTTGTCCTTGCCGAGTTTCTGGGCCAGGCGCCGGATGCTGTAGCCGTGCTCCCGCACCATCCGGTCGTACATGATCGCTTCGTCGAGCGGGGAGAGATCCTCGCGCTGGAGGTTCTCGATGATCGCGATCTCGAGCGCCGTCTCGTCGTCGATCTCCTCGACGAGCGCCGGGATCGTCTCGAGGCCCGCGGCCTGCGACGCGCGCCAGCGTCGCTCCCCGGCAACGAGCTGATAGCGGTTGGCGCCGAGCGGCCGGACGAGGATCGGCTGGAGGACGCCATGTTCGCGGACCGACGCCGTGAGGTCGTCCAGCGACGCCTGGTCCATCACCAGGCGGGGCTGGTTCGGGTTGGGCTCGATGCGCTCGACCGAGACGTTGCGCACGCCGCTCTGCTTCGTCTTGCCCTCCGCCGCGGAGAGGAGGCTGAGGACGCCGGGAGAGAGCTCCCGCTCCTCTGACAGCCGACGGGCGGCCGTGGCGCGGAAGTCGGGCCTAGCCAAGGTCGATCACCTCCCGAGCGAGTTCCCGGAACGTTCGCGCTGCTTCTGACGCGCCGGCGTAGGCCGTGATGGGTCGGCCGGTCAGGGGCGCCTCGCCGAGCTTGACCGTGTTGCGGACGATGCTGTTGAAGACGTGGTGGTCGCCGAGCTCACGCAGCTCGTCGAGCATCTCGCGGCCGAGGATCGTCCGCCCGTCGTAGAACGTCGGCAGGAGGCCCAGGATCCGGAGGTCCCGGTTCAGCTTGCTGCGGATGGTGTTGATGACCTTGACGAGGGCCGTCAGGCCCTTGAGGGCGTAGTACTGCGTCTGGACGGGGATGATGACGCTGTCCGCGGCGACGAGGCCATTGATCGTCAGGAGGCCGAGCGTCGGCGGGCAATCGACGAGGACGAAGTCATAGTGCTCGTCCACCCAGCCCTGGAGCGCCTCCCGCAGGGCGTGCTCTCGTCCGATCGCGCTGAACAGCTCGACCTCGGTGGACGCCAGCTCGAGCGTCGCTGGCGCGACGTCGATGCCGCTGGTCTGCGTCGGGGTCGCGATCTCCTCGACGGTCGCCCGGCCGTCGGCGAGCACGTCAGCCATCGAGCGCTCGACGGTGCCCAGATTCACGCCCAGGCCCACCGTCAGGTTGGCCTGGGGGTCCATGTCGATGCAGAGGACCCGGAAGCCCTGTTCCGCGAGCGCCCCGGCGAGGTTGATCGCGGTCGTCGTCTTGCCGACGCCGCCCTTCTGATTCGCGATGGCGATCACGTTGGCCACCAGGGCATCACCTCTCGGGCTCGATGACGGAACGGGACGGCGGCGTTGACGGGACGCCGGCCAGGTCATGCTACCGCAGCAGCTTCCGGCCGGGCACGTCGCTTTTCCACATCGTCGGCGAGTTGTTCACCGAATCTGTGGATATGTACGAGAGCACCGGGGTCGACCGATCATCGACAGGGGTCGTGTCGGCCGCCGGGAGCGTCGTCTGGACGGGACGTATGATGGCGGGCCTCGGGCGCCGTCCTTGCGCAAAGACAGGCCGAGCCGACGACGAGAAGGGGAGGGCCCACGTGCCGACGAACCAGGAGCGGATCACGCGACTGCGCGACATGCGGGCCGCGGCACTGCTCGGCGGTGGCCCGTCGCGCATCGAGCAGCAGCACGGCCGTGGCAAGCTGACGGCCCGCGAGCGACTGGAGCTCCTTCTCGACCCAGGCTCGTTCGTGGAGTTCGACGCGTTCGTCACGCATCGGGCGACCGACTTCGGTCTCGACAGCCAGCGCATCCTGGGCGACGGGGTCGTCACCGGACACGGGACCGTTCGCGGCCGTCTCGTCTTCGTCTTCAGCCAGGACTTCACCGTGTTCGGGGGCTCCCTGTCCGAGGCACACGCCGAGAAGATCTGCAAGGTGATGGATCTCGCCGTCCGCGTCGGGGCGCCGGTCATCGGCCTCAACGACTCGGGCGGCGCGCGCATCCAGGAAGGGGTCGTCTCGCTCGGCGGCTACGCCGACATCTTCCTGCGCAACACGCTCGCCTCCGGTGTCGTCCCCCAGATCTCGGTGGTCATGGGGCCCTGTGCGGGAGGCGCCGTCTACTCACCGGCGATCACCGACTTCACCGTGATGGTGGAGGGGACGAGCTACATGTTCGTCACGGGACCGAACGTCGTGAAGGCCGTCACCCACGAGGATGTGGATGCCGAGCGGCTGGGCGGCGCGACGACGCACACGACCCGCAGCGGCGTCGCCCATCTCGCCGCGGCGGACGAGAGCGAGGCACTCGACCTCGTCCGACGGCTCCTGTCGCATCTCCCCCAGAGCAATCTCGAGGAGCCGCCCCTCGCCGAGAGCGAGGATCCCTGGGATCGCCGCGACCTGGCCCTCGACAGCGTCGTGCCGGACGACCCGCAGCAGCCGTACGACATGCACCGGGTGATCGAGCGCATCGTCGACGACGGCCGGTTCCTCGAGATCCAGCCCGGTTGGGCGGCCAACATCCTGTGCGGTTTCGCCCGGCTCGACGGGCGGAGCGTGGGGATCGTCGCCCAGCAGCCCGCCGTCCTGGCCGGCGCGCTCGACATCGATGCCTCGACCAAGGCTGCCCGGTTCGTCCGGACCTGCGACTGCTTCAATGTCCCGCTCGTCACGTTCGTCGACGTGCCCGGCTTCCTCCCGGGCGTGACCCAGGAGCACGGCGGGATCATCCGGCACGGCGCCAAGCTCCTGTTCGCCTACTGCGAGGCGACGGTGCCGAAGCTGAGCGTCATCACGCGCAAGGCGTACGGCGGCGCGTATGACGTCATGAGCAGCAAGCACGTCCGGGGGGACGTGAACTTCGCCTGGCCGACGGCCGAGATCGCGGTGATGGGCGCCGAGGGGGCCGTCAACATCCTGTTCCGCGAGCGGATCGCCTCGGCGACCGATCCCGCCGCTGAACGGGCGGGGCTCGTCGCCGGATACGAGGAGCAGTTTGCCAATCCGTACATCGCGGCCGCCCGCGGCTACGTCGACGACGTCATCGAGCCGTCGGAGACGCGACCACGGCTCATCCAGGCCCTTCGGATGCTGGCGGACAAGCGCGAGTCGCTGCCCCAGAAGAAGCATGGCAACATCCCGCTCTGAGGCCGCCCCGGGCGGCGGCCGTCCAGGCCGTGCGGGGAGCGGGGAACGACGTCTTTGCGCAAAGACGGGGAGGGGCCGGTGAGCGGCTCGTTCTCCAGGGTGCTGGTGGCCAACCGGGGCGAGATCGCGCTGCGCATCATCCGCGCCTGCCATGAGCTCGGCCTCGAGGCCGTCGCGGTATACAGCGACGCTGACGCCAGCGCCGCCCACGTCCGCGCGGCGGACCTCGCCGTGCGGGTCGGGCCGGCGGATCCCACCCACAGCTACCTCCGCATCGATGCCCTCGTCGAGGTCGCCCTGGCGACCGACTGCGGCGCCGTGCACCCGGGCTACGGCTTCCTGTCCGAACGGCAGGCCTTCGCCGGTGCCGTCGAGGCCGCCGGGCTCGTCTTCGTCGGGCCGCGGTCGGAGACGCTCGGCGCACTCGGGGACAAGCTGGCCGCGCGTCGGCTCGCCCGACAGGCCGGCGTCCCGATCGTCCCCGGGACCCTCGAACCAGCCGCCGTCGAGCGGCCGGAGCAGGCCGATGCGCTGCTCGCCGAGGCCATCCGGATCGGGTTCCCCCTGCTGGTCAAGGCCTCGGCTGGCGGCGGTGGGCGGGGGATGCGCCGGGTCGACGATGCGGCGGACCTGGCGAGCAGCCTGGTCGTAGCGTCACGCGAGGCGGAGGCGGCCTTCGGCGACGGCGCGGTCTACCTCGAACGGCTCGTCGGCCCCGCCCGTCACGTCGAGGTCCAGCTCGTCGGGGACAGCGAGGGGACCGTCGTGGCGGTGGGAGAGCGGGACTGCTCCCTCCAGCGGCGCCACCAGAAGCTCATCGAGGAGGCGCCCGCTCCCGGGCTCGCGGCATGGCAGCGCCGCGCCGTCCACGAGATGGCGGTGAAGGTCGCCCGCGAGGCCGGCCTCCGCAACCTGGCGACGGCGGAGTTCCTGTACGACGAGGCTGGCCGGTTCTGGTTCCTCGAGGTCAACACCCGCCTCCAGGTCGAGCACGGGGTGACGGAGCTCGTCACCGGACTCGACCTCGTCCACGAGCAGCTCCGGATCGCCGCCGGCGAGCCGTTGTCGGCGGCGGTGCGCGGGGCCGCGAGCCGGGCGGCCGCACCGGTCGGGCATGCCATCGAGGCCCGCCTGTCCGCCGAAGACCCCGCCCGGGGCTTCACTCCGACGCCCGGGCGGGTGAGCCACTGGCGGATGCCGAGCGGGCCCGGCGTCCGGGTCGACACCGCGCTCGAGGAGGGCGACGTCGTGCCCTCGGAGTACGACCCGCTCGTGGCGAAGCTGCTGGTGTTCGCCGAGGACCGCGAGACCGCGCTGGCGCGCCTCTCCCGGGCAGCCGCGGAGGTCGAGGTCGGCGGGATCCAGACGACGCTGCCGTTCATCCGCTTCGCTGCGGGCGACCCGTCGTTCGCCGCCGGCGACCTGTCCACGGACTGGGTCGCCGGCCACTGGGACGGGGCGCGGGAGCGGCAACGGGCCCTCCGCGCGGCCCAACTGGCGGCGGGATTGGACGTCCTCGAACGCCTCGACACGGCGCGACTGACCGGGGGACGCGGATCGGGGGACGGGCGAGCGGGCCCCGTCCAGGCGGCCTGGATCCGCCGTCAACCGCCAGCGGAGGCTCGACGATGAGCGACGGTGCGCGACCGGCGAGGCGCGTGCGCGGCGGACGACCGCCGGCGGCCGCCGTCGAGCCGCGGGCGCCGGGGAGCGGGGAGCCGACGCTCGAGCCCGGCGTCGCAGCCGACCCCCGCGCCGTGCGGGTCACCGTCGTCGGAACGGGGCGGCTGGACGACGACCGGCCGCTCGTCGTCGGGCCGCCGCCCGACGCGC
>DASVYJ010000071.1:0-14457 GCA_036392215.1 Candidatus Limnocylindrales bacterium
TCGAGGCGGAGTCGACGACAGTAACAAACCCAGGGACATCTCGCGACGTGATCGACGCGATCGATGAAGTGGCACAGGCAGCTGCTGTAGGCTGGAACTGCCACACAATCAGAATCCCGACTGCTATCAGGCCGACGGTCAGCAGTCCTAGTGTCACGCGCGGTCGCATTTGGGTGCTCCCTCGCGCCTGATCCATGTGGGCCTCTTCGTCGTCCGAGCCCCCGTCACTCTGCCCTTAGTAGCCGCCGTTCGTCCAGCCGTTCGCACCGCCGGAACTGATCCAGTACGGTGAATCGTTGCAGTCCGAGTGCCATCCCCATGCGTACCAGTTTGACCCGTTGTTCGTCCAGAATGCTGTGAAGGAGTTGCCGCTCCCGTTGCCCAGCCACGTGTTCGTGGTCTTCTTCACTTCGCCCTGTCCGCCGTTCTGGCCGTTCGACACGGAGTAGGTGAACCAGAATGTGGTCGGGCCGACGGAGACGTGCCCGCCGGACACGGAATCCATATTGATCGCCGAGCCCCCAGCCAGGGCGCTGGAGCTCCTCGTTCCCCGCCCTCCGTTGTCGAGCGTGTAATAGGGAAGCAGACTGTTGGTCCAAGTGTTGTCATAAGGAAACCAGCCAGAGAAGAACCCACCCTCGATGGCTTGATTCGCTTGGTTCGCGTTCCAGAGCCACGAGGCCTGGTTGAAGGCACTGTTCGAGGGCCGATCGACGGACCACTGAGTCGGTGTGGTCGTGCGCAGCCGTGTGCCCGCCGCTGGATAACCGGAATCGGCGTCCACCCACCAGGTGCCTACCCCAGACCCGCCCCCGCACGACCCCGCGGCCTGCGCAACCGGCGCAGACAGGAGTGCCAGTGGTGCAGCCACCAGCACGGTGCTGCACAGCTTCAAGAGACGAAGACGCATGGACAGCCTCCCTTCGCCATGAGTGAACCTGGCACTACTCCCAATTCCCGCCCTTGCGGTTCCCGCACCCCTCGAAAGGTCTCCCTTCTGTCTCTTCGCCTCGGTTGACCCTGTCGGCAAGCAAAACCGTACTTAGGCGTCCCATGATTCTCGTCCTGGCAGTGCGGCGGTAGGGCTGCGCGGACTCCTCGACCCACCCGATTGGGTAGGGCTGCCGACCGTTGTAGGCGAAGCAGGCCGCCACGATTGGCGGCGCGCGCTCAGCCGATCAGCTCGCCGACCGGTGCCAGCTCGAAGTCGGCGACCGACTCGCCCGCCAGGCGGCCGTGCGGGTCGAGCGCGCGCGGCCGGTGATAGCGGGCCAGCGAGCGCAATGGGAGACCGTCGAGCACGCCGGCCTGGCGCAACGCTTCGACCGTGGTCGCCCACGGAGCCCGATCGTACCCGCCCCCGTCCTCGATCTTCAGGGCGAGGCCGCTCGGCCCGCCGTACGAGCCGATCGCTCGCGGCCCCGCCAGGATCGACACCCCGCGGAGCCCCTCCATCCCCCCCTTGCTCACGATCCGCCCGGGGAGCGCCTTCATGAGCGAGGTGTCGAGCCGGTCGCGCGTCCCGGCGACGAGCTCGGGGTTGGCGAGCATCGCGTCGCGGACACGGATGAGCGGCTGGGCGAGGCTGCGCCGCGGGTCGGTCATCGGCAGCGCCGCGGGGTCGGCCAGCATCGCGAACGCGCGGGCGACCTCGCGCAGCGGGAAGGCATACGTCGGGATGCCGCAGCCGTCGATCGACAGGACGAGCCGCTCCGGCGTCGTCCCGAAGGCGCGGGCGACGGCGCTCCGGACGGCGGCCTGGGCGGGATGGTCGTCGCGCCAGTACTCCTCGAGCGGCCAGTCGGCGAGGCGGCTGAGCAGCAGCAGCGAGGCGTGCTGGCCCGAGCACATGTGCCGGATGGGGCCGGGCTTCTCGCCGTCGCGGGCGAGGCGGGCCGCGGTCAGCGCGTCCAACGGGGCGCCGTCCGAGCCGCAGGCCAGGAGCTGCTGGCTGAGGTTCGCCCGCCGGAAGACGCCCTGGATCGTCCGGACGTGGAGGTCCTCGCCCGAATGCGAGCTGGCCATGACGGCGAGCTCAGCCGACGACAGCTCGAAGGCCTCCACGCCGCCGGCCTCGACGAGGGCGACGAGGCTGAACGGCTTGACGCACGAGCGCAGGTTGACCGGCCGGTCGACGTCGCCGATGGACCGCAGCATCGTGCCGTCCGCCCGCGCTTCCACGACGCAGCCGCGGTGGACGCTCTCCACGACCGCGCCGCGGACCTGGCGGACGAGGATCGGCGGGGCGGGCTGCCGACCGACGGCCCGCCTGGGGCCCGCGGGCGCGGGTCGTGCGGCCGCCGGGTCAGCGGCGCGCCGGACAACGGTGCGGGAGGCGGGCACGCGTCCCTCCGGCCGGGCGTCTTCGAGGGCGGGGCCGCGCGAGCCCGGACGGCGCGGCACGTGTCGCTGAGGATACCGCGCGCCGGCGGCCGGAACGGCGGCGGCCCGACGGGCAACGGCGGCTCGAACGGCGACGGCGGCGCGGCAGCGGAGCCCCGGGCACCGGGCTGACGACAGCCGCGCCCCCAGCCCGACTCTACGGCTCGCCCGCCCACCGGACTGTCGGGCAGGCGACAGCGGCCTCGCGGTCGGCTTCAGGTGGGTGGAGCGCGGGTCGGCCGGCCGCCTCTCGGACCGCCATCGGGCGGTGCTAGCATCGGCCCGTCCGTCGCCCTGAGGAGTGCGCCCGTGTCCGACCCCGCCCGCGCGAGCAGCCTCGAAGCGTCCTCGTGGCCCCAGCTCCACGTCTCCCGTCACCCCGCCGTCCTGCACAAGCTCGCCGTCCTGCGCGACACGAGCACCGAGCCCAAGAAGTTCCGCGAGGTCGTCCGCGAGCTGTCCTGGCTCATCGGCTACGAGGCCCTGGCCGACGTCGAGGTCCGGCCGGTGCCCGTGCGGACCCCGCTCGAGACGATGGAGGGCCACGAGCTGGCCGACCGGATCGGCCTGGTGCCCATCCTGCGGGCCGGCCTGGGCATGGTCGACGCCATGCTCGAGCTGATGCCGACGGCCCAGGTCTGGCACCTCGGCCTGTTCCGCGACGAGCGGACGCTCCGCCCCGTCGAGTACTACAACAAGCTGCCGGACTCGGCGACCGTGGACCTGTGCCTCATCCTCGACCCGATGCTCGCCACGGGTGGGTCGGCGACGGCGGCGATCGACGTCCTCAAGCGCTGGGGCGCGAGCCACATCAAGCTCGTCAACCTGATCGCCGCCCCGGAGGGCGTGGCCGCGGTCACCCGGGCGCATCCCGACGTCGACATCTACTGCGCGGCCCTGGACCGGCAGCTCAACGAGAAGGGCTACATCATGCCGGGCCTCGGCGACGCCGGGGACCGCCAGTTCGGGACGGGCCTCGGCGACTGAAGGCGGGCGGTGGGAGTGGCGGCGCATCACTTCGCGCGCCGTTTGACGGACGTCTTCGCGCCGCTCGCACTCGCTTCGCGACAATCCGAGCCGCAGTACGGCGAGGAGGCGCTCCCATGCCTCCGGTTGCGTCTCAGCGATACAGGCGAACAGCTCGTCAGATGCGATCCCCCACTGCTCGAAGGACCGCGCCACGGGTCCAGGAACATCCTCGGGACCATTGGCCCCTCGAAGGCACGTGACGTACCGGCCCGAGGCGACGAGCCAGCCGGAGATCGCGTCCTCGAAGGCGCGCTCGTGCGTCTTCACGCCGCGACTCCGGGATCACGAACTGGCCGGTCACGGCGGCCGTGATAAGGGCCTGACGGCGCTCCAGGAGGAGATGGCCTCGTCGCTGCAGGGCCTCGACCAAGAGACCGACCCGACTGTTCTCTGCCCCGAGCGCTTGGCCGGCCGCCTTCTGCTCCGTCCGGCCTACGTTGGGAACGGGGATCTTTCCGATGTCCTCCTGGGTGATCTTCTCGCGCGTTGCCCCAGACATGAACGACATGCGATCAAGTGTGTTCAGGTGGAAGACAAGGAACCACGGATCGCCGTGCGGACGCAGCACGTGAGCGTGGTTGTTCACCCACACTTTCCCCGTAACGACTTGTGCGATTGGGTACGCCGGGTCGCCAAGTTGCGCACCATCTTCCCCGCTCGTCGAAGGCGATCCCGTTCGGCACGAGGCGGTTGCGGCCTGCTCGTACAGTGACGTCGCGTCCCATCGCGGCGATGGGCTGTCTGGAGCGCGAGATGACTAGACCGACGGTCCACGTCGTTCCCCTCGACGGCGAGCACGCCGAGCATCGCCACAACCCGAACGGGAGGGGTGACGTCGCCGCGTTCCCGAGCGGACGCGTGACGCGCTCGACGCTCGAGCCGGGATGGCGCTGGTCGACCCACGTCGGCAAGGCGATGGGCCTTGACCTCTGTCCCGTGCCACACCTCGGCTATGTCGTCGCCGGTCATATGGTCGTGGTCATGGCGGACGGGACGGAGTACCGATACGCGGCCGGCGACGCCATCGCGGTCGACCCGCCCCACGACGCCTACGTCGAAGGTGACCAACCCTATATCGGCATCGACGTGGCGCCCGCTCCGTTCGACCTGAGGGCGCCGGCCCCGTCGGTTCTCGACACGATCGGGAACACACCGCTGGTCGAGCTCCGCGGCCTCGTGCCGAACGGCCACGCGCGGATCGTCGCGAAGGTCGAGGGAGCCAACCCGACCGGCTCGATGAAGGACCGCTTCGCGCTCGCCGCGATCGATGGCGCGGAGCGCGCTGGCCTGCTGCAGCCCGGCGGCACGGTCGTCGAGTACACGGGCGGCAGCGCGGGGATCTCGCTGGCCCTCGTCTGCGCCGCTCGCGGCTATCCGATCCGCATCGTCACGTCCGACGCGTTCAGCAGGGAGAAGCGCGACCACATGCGCGCCCTCGGCGCGGACGTCGTGCTCGAACCCAGCGACCGCCTGCAGATCACCGAGGACCTGATCCGCCGGATGATCGCCCGTGCCGAGTCGATCGCCAGGGACGAGCGCGCATGGTGGGTCGATCAGCTCAACAACCACGACGGCGTGACCGGGTACGAGCGGATGGGCGACGAGCTCTGGACTCAGGCCGGCGGGCGCGTCGAGGCATTCGTGCAGTCCGTCGGGACGGCCCATTCGCTCCACGGCGCGGTCGCCGCGCTCCGGCGCCACCGCCCGGACATCGTGACCGTCGCCGTCGAGCCGGCCGAGTCGCCCGTCCTCTCAGAGGGCGTGACCGGGGCGCACCGGATCGAGGGGATCGGGATCGGGTTCGTGCCGCCGATGTGGGACGCCTCGGACGCGAGCGAGATCGCGACCGTCTCCTCCGACGAGGCACAGGCGATGGCACGTCGCCTGTCGCGGGAGGCGGGGCTCTTCGTCGGGACGTCCAGCGGGGCGAACGTGGTGGCTGCGCTCCGTGTCGCGGAGCGGCTGCGTCCGGACGCGACCGTCGCCACCGTCTTGTGCGACTCGGGCGTCAAGTACCTCTCGACCGAGGTCTTCGGCGACTTGGACGGTTCGACACCAAGCTCGGGGAAATGATCGTTCCCACTGACTGCTCTGCACCAAGAGAGTCTCGCGTGGCAGGCCCGGACCACGACGCGGGAGCGACGAGGTAGAAGAGACGGCCTCGATCTCATCCCGCCCGCGCCCGATCAGGGCACGCCTACGCGGCGTCCGTCGCTCAGCGACCGTGCGGTGCCCGGAAAGCGGGCGCTCGAGCGCCCGGCGAGAGCATGCACTGCCGCGGGTGGACCCGCCACCCATCTTGTACGAGCAGTCGCAGACGGTGTCGCCACGCCCTTGCATCTCTCGCCGCGCGGCAGACGACAGCAATGGGGCCCGGCCAGTGCCGGTGGTCCGTGCGCAACGCTCCCTGTCGCTTCATGGGCCGGATACGCGCGGGACGAGTCAAGCCTCCAATCACGCGGCGTAGATGTCGAGCGTAGTGATCAGTCCGTCCTCCACGCCGTAGACCTCGACCCACTCCCGCTTGCCCTTGTCGCCGGACGACCGGAAGCCCGTGGCGACCGAGTGGGTAGTGACCCATCGCCCGACCTGGAACACGTCTCGCGCGTCGGCATGCAACTCGGGACTCGCATCGAACACTTCCCCGAACGCGACCCGGATCGCGTCGTGCCCCTCGTCGCGGAACGTCCCCCCGCCCGCGTCGCGAACGACCGCGGTCCGCGAGTAGTAGCGGAGGACCGCCTCGATGTCGCGGTCGTTGTATGCGTCGAACTGAGCGAGGACGATGTCGATCTCGGGGGACGCGTGCATCACTCGTACCTCCTACCGGGATCCGAAGCGTACTCCGGCTCCTCCTACCTCGGACGGAGCGAGATGAGCTTGCCCGCACCGTGCGCCGCGGCTAGACCGGGACGAGTTGCGGCAACGACTGCGCCGGGAACTTTCGCCAGGTCCGCGGGGAACCGAGGCCGGCCCAACACGCCGTTCGAGTCGGAGCGGGGCGCGGTGGATGCGGGCCAATGTGTGGGCAGCACACACCGGCGAACGGTTAGGGTCCCACTCCCAGGGGGCATCATCGATACAGCTCGGCCAGCCCCGCCATTCGCTCATCGGTGGAGGGAGCTTGACCGCTTCTTCCATCGATGGAAGAACGGACGCCTATCCGATCACGCTGAGCGAACAGTGGGTCTCCCGTGCGCAGGGACGTCGTCGAGGGAGGGCTGCCGGCGGCGATGCTCGACGACCTCGCTTACGCCTTCATCCACCGGAGCCTCCGGGCGGGCGACTGCCAGAAGCTGACCGGGCGGACCGCGCCGACGACGACGCGGGACCTGGCATCGGCGACCGGGCGCGGCTACGTCGCCGGCGAGGGGACGACGCGCGACCGCTGGTACCGGCTCGGGCCGCGGCTCCTCGGCCCGGCGCCCGGCGAGCCGGCCGACCGCGCGAGGGCCGCGGATATCCGTTTTGGCGCTCGCCCGGCCGATGGTTGTCGCGAGCCCGGCGAGACAGTTGCCGTCGTCGGCGACGGCGCGGTCGGCCTGTCGACGGTCCTGGCTGCGAAACGCCTCGGGGCAGAGCGGATCATCACCCTCAGCCGCAACCCGCCCGCCAGGCGCTGGCCCGCGAGTTCGGCGCGACGGACATCGTCCCCGAGCGGGCAAGGCCACCATCGAGGCCGTCGCCGAGCTCACGGACGGCATCGGCGCCGCCGCGACGGCCGAGTGCGTCGAGACGAACGAGTCCGTCGCCACAGCGCTCGCGATCGCCCGCCCGCGCTCGATGGTCGGGGCGGTCGGGGTGCCCGACGACGTCGAGGTCCCCATCCACGCCCTGTTCGGCAAGAACGTCGGCATCAAGGCGGGCGGCGCACCGGTCCGCGCCTACATGCCGGCCCTGATGGACGACGTGCTCGCCGGCTCCATCGACCCGGGCCGCGTGTTCGACTTCGAGACCGACCTCGACGGCGTCGCCGAGGCGTACGCCGCCATGGACGAGCGCCGGGCCATCAAGAGCCTCCTGCGCGTCAGCGCTGCGACCTGACGGCGACGCGGAGCAAGCGACGCGCGAGCGTGAGCGGCGCCAGCGCCGCCCTCAGCGGGTCGTGACCGTGGCGACCGTGGCAAAGACCTGCGACCTGGCCTGGTTGTTCACGACGACCCCGCTCCCCCAGGAGAGCGCCAGGCTGCCCGGAGCGAGCGTCGAGATCCCGAACGTGTCGCCGGGCCAGACCGACGGGTCGCCGAACTGTGGCGAGACCTGGACGGGGTCGGACAGCCAGCCCTTGCCGATGCTGAACGGCCGGAGCAGCAGGGCGTAGCCCTGGGGCGCCGCGTTCGTCAGCGTCCCGACATAGGCCGTGCCCGCCACGCCGCCGCTCACCTCCATGATGTGGGCCGCCTGGTCGGAGTCGGGCGTCGCCCGGATCGGCGCGGACCAGTGCCGCCCATGGTCCTGGGAGTAGGCGAGCCAGCCCACGTCCTCGGTCGCGCCCTGGGTGTCCCAGGTCGCGTACAGGTTCCCGCCCGCGTCCATCGCGAGTGAGCCGTCGATCCACCACTCCGACAGCGACATCGTCTGGTCCGGCGTCCCGACGAGGACCGGCATCGACCAGGTCGCACCGCCGTCCGTCGACGAGGTGAAGTACTGGTTGGCCGGGTCCATGGC
Source organism: Candidatus Limnocylindrales bacterium (assembly GCA_036392215.1). GTDB lineage: Bacteria > Chloroflexota > Limnocylindria > Limnocylindrales > CSP1-4 > JAJYJO01. Next base: position 8,080 of record DASVYJ010000071.1, read on the forward strand.
GTACGTCGTCGTGTTCGTGATGTGGTAGCCCTGGTAGAGCAGGTCGATGCGCCCGTTCGCCTCGACGAGGAGCGGCGCGCTGTCGCCGCCGCTGGCCGGGAAGCCCGGGCTGACCGGGACGATCGGGCCGAACGAGCGGCCATGGTCGGTCGAGCGCTGGATGACGACGTTCAGGTCGCCGGTCGCGAAGGCGCAGCTGCCGCCCGAGGTGCAGATGAAGGTCACCGACGTGCGCTCGGGCCCGTAGTCCCAGGTCACGTAGACCGCGCCGTCCGGGCCGACGGCGATGAAGTCGCGGTCGCCCCAGTTCTTCGCGTCCGGCGGGAGGAGCGAGGTCACCTGGGGGAACGTGGCGCCGTGGTCGAACGAGGCCGCGACGACCGGATACCACTGGCTGTTCCTGGCGATCATGAAGGCGGCGTAGACCGTGCCGTCCGGAGCCACGGCGAGGGCGGGATCCCAGACGTTGACGTTCGAGGCGGCGGAGCCTGGCAGGCTGACCGGCGGGCCGAAGGTCCGGCCGCCGTCGAGCGAGCGGGCGAAGCCGATGCCCTGGCAGCCCATCCAGGCCTCGTACACCGCGCCGGCCGCGGGATCGACCGCCTGCTCGATTTCGGCGTTCTGGCCGTTGCAGCCGGCGCTGACCATCGAGACGGAGCCGACCGTGACGGTCGTCGCGCCCGCTGCCGTGGGGGCGAGGGCGAGGATCGCCGCGAGGGCACCGACGAGCCCGAGGCCGAGGCCGCCACCGCGGCGACGCACGCGCCCGTGTCGCTGCTCGACTCCCATGCCGCACCTCCCCTTCCGCGCCACCCCGGTCGGAAGCAGCCTACGGCCGGCGAAGTGCGGCGCTCAACGTCCGGCGGCGCAGTACGAGCGAGCGGCCCGCCAGGGGGAACGAAAGACGCCGCGTGGGCTCTGTCGCACCGGGGTGAGGCAGGCCGGCCCGTAGGGACCTCCACGGACGGGCCTGCCTCGAGGTGTGCCCGGGCGGGCTTGGTGCGGTGCGCACCTACCCTGCGTAGTGCCGATGCAGCTGACCGACGACGTGGAGCAGCCCGTTCGACGGCGTGGTGAAGCCGTACGCGCAGCCGTTGGTCGTCGGCCCCAGCGGGATGACGGCCGCAGCGCCCCCGTCGATCGAGACGTAGATCGTCGAGGCCGCGACGAGGTCGGTGAACTCGGAGCGGCTGGCGACATCGCCGGGGAACGCCACCAGCCCGAACCAGAAGACGGTCGCCTGGGCCGGGTTGATGGTGGCGTCGGCGACCGGCGTCCACAGCCTGGTGACGGGACCGAACATGCGCAGGTAGACCGGCTCGTCGTAGAGCGGGGCGGCCGGGCTGACCGAGAAGTCGACCGGCACGACCCAGTCGTCGTAGCCCTCGGTGTGGTAGCGGACGGTGTACGTGTGCGGACCGGCCGCCCAGAAGCCGGCCGGGATCGCCCTGGTCGCCATGGCCGTGAGCAGGCCCTGGCACGGGCTCGTCGAGGTGGCCCCCAGGGCGACGGACGACGAGCCGACGGCCAGCAGCCCGGCCAGGGCGACGGCCAGCAGTGTGCGCTTCATCTGCATCCTCCCGAATGATCGGTCGAGGGACGGCCTCGACCGGCTAGCTGACCTGGAGGGTCAGCCGCAGCGAGGCGGCCAGCCCCAGTTCGTCCGCCGTCCAGGCGGCCGCCAGTGTGTGCAGACCGGGGGTCTGGGGCGCCAGGACGAGGAAGACCCCGCGGTCCATCGTCAGGGCCGGATCGGGGCCCAACAGGCCGCCCGCCGGGAGGGTGTCGAGCCGGGTGGTCACGACCCAGGCGTCCAGGCCCGTGAGCGGCCGCCCGTCGAGGATCACCGTCACGGAACTGCGGAGCCCGAAGGCAGTCTCGACGCAGGAGCGCAGCTCGGCCTCGGTCTCGCCGTGCCAGGGTGGCGGCTCGACGGACGAGCACTCCATGAAGAATGGCGAGATGGCGAGCATCGCCCCGGCGGGGATCTGGCAGGCGCCTTCGGTGGCGCCGCCGGGGATGGCCTCGGGCCCGAACCAGAGCTTGGGGTCGAGCGGGCTCGGGCCGCACGCGTCCAGGAGGAGTGGGTTGGCCTCGACCGGCCCCCCAAGGGCCCAGGCGTTCCAGGCAGTCCCCACTTCGACCAGGCTGTGGCCGAGCGGGCGGGCGGTCGGCGGCAGGACGCGGGCGCCGGGCTCCGCGGCGACGGGCGGGGCCACGGCGGCAAGCAGCAACGCAGCGGCGACGGTCGCTGCGAGACGGCGCATCGGGACACCTCCCCGGGACGCCTCGACGGGGTCGGTCTCGCCAGTGGGCTCGGCGCGGTCCCTGGCGGCCGTCATGACGGGCCGCGCGTCGAAGCCCCCCTCGTGGCCGCACCGTAGCGGCGGGGGCGGGCGCGGGCATCGGGAGGAATCCATAGAAGCGCCAGCCGAACCCGCCGTCGTCGCCGCAGTCGGTGACGAGTGGCACGGGCGGGCGAGGCCCGGTCTCGCCATCCTGTCGCGGTGGCCAGGCGCGTCTCGAGCCCGGTCCTCATCGGACGCGACGAGGAGGTGGTCCGACTGTCCGCGGCCCTCGCCGAGGCATCGGCGGGGCAGGCCAGGACCGTCCTCGTCGGCGGTGAGGCCGGCATCGGGAAGACACGGCTCGTGGCCGAGGCGATGGCAGCCGCGGCGGCCGGCAGGGCGCGAGTCCTGACGGGCGGCTGCATCCCGGTCCGCGACGAGAGCCTTCCCTACGGCGCGGTGGTCGAAGCCCTGCGGCGCCTCTTCGAGGGGACGCCGGGCGCGGCGCCGCCCCCCGCGCTGTGCGCATCGCGGGCCGAGCTTGCCCGCCTGCTGCCCGACCTGGCGCCCGAGCGCTCGCCGGCGCCGCCACCGCGGAACGGAGCGCGCCGCCGTCTCTTCGAGCTGCTGCTCGGCCTGGTCCGGAGCCTCGCCGCGGAGTGTCCGCTCGTCCTCGTCCTCGAGGACCTCCACTGGGCCGATCGGGCGACCCTCGATCTGCTGGCGTTCCTGGTCCACAACCTGCGCGACGAGCGGGTGCTCCTGGTCGCCACCTTCCGGAGCGACGAGCTCGAGATGGGGCGTCCGCTCCGGCACGCGGTCGCGGAGCTCGTCCGACTCGCCGCAGTGGACCGCCTCGAGCTCCACCCGCTCGACCGGCCCGCCATCGCGCGGCTGGTGGGAGCGATCATCGGCCACGAGCCTCCGGCCGACCTGGTCCGGGCCATCGACGCCCGGGCGCAGGGCAACCCCTTCTTCGCCGAGGAGCTCCTCGCGGTCGCCCCCGGCGCCGGCCACCTCCCGGCGACCCTCCGCGACGTCCTGCAGGCCCGCCTCGGCGAGCTGAGCGCCGCCACCCGCGAGGCCGTCCGCGTCGTCGCGGTCGCCGGTGCCGCACCGGCGCGCGACGTCCTGGCCGAAGTGCTGTGCGCCGACGGGTCAGTCCTCGCCCGATGCCTGCGGGAAGCCGTCGATCGAGGCGTCCTGATCCCCCTCGACGGGCCCGAGGAGCGGTTCGAGTTCCGCCACGCCCTGCTCCGCGAAGCCGCCTACGGGGAGCTGCTGCCAGGTGAACGGAGCCGCCTCCACGCGGCCTACGCCGAGGCCCTCGAGCGTCGCCTCGGCCAGCCCCCGGCCCTCGCCGCTGCGATCGAGATCGCCAAACACCTCGCCGCGACCGACGACGTCGCGGCTGCCATCACCGCCTCCGCGCGCGCCGCACGACTGGCCGACGCGGCAAGCGTCTTCGACGAGGCGGCCGCCCAGTACGAGCGCGTCCTGGCGCTGTGGCCGCGCGTGCCGGACGCCGCTGCCCGGCTCGCCACGGACCTCGCCGCGGTCCTCGAACGGGCAGCCGAGGCGCACACGCTGGCGGGCTCCCCGAGCCTTGGGGTGGCCCGGCTGCGGGCTGCGATCGCCCTCGTGGACCCTGCCCGCGAGGCCGTCCGTGCGGGCCTCCTCCAGGCCGCCCTCGGCGGCGTGCTGCTTCGCGCCGGCGACGATGGGGGCTCCCTGGCGGCCCACCGCGAGGCCGTCCGCCTCGTGCCCGCGCTCGACCGGACCGCGGCCCGGGCTCGCGTCGTCGAGGGCCTGGCGCGGCATCTCGTCCTCGGCGGGCGGCTGGGCGAGGGGACGCCGCTGGCGATCGAGGCCGTGGAGCTGGCCCGGGAGCGCGGCGCCGTCGGCGCGCAGCTCCACGGTCTGGTCACCCTGGGCGTGGCGGAGGTCGCCGGCGGCGACGTGGCGGCGGGGCTGGCTCGCCTCCGCGACGCGCGGGACCGCGCAGTTGCGGCCGGCGAGGTCGACGCGGCGGGTCGGGCCTGGACCGACCTGGCCGACTTCCTGGAGGGCGAGGCCTGCCTCCGCGAGAGCCTGGCCGCCGCGCGCTGGGAGACCGAGCACGGCCAGGGCCGCGGCATCGGCCTGTGGACGCGCTGCATCGCCTCGCTCGCCCTGCACGAGCTCGGTCGCTGGGACGAGGCGGACCGCCTGCTGGAGGAGGTCCGCCTGGCAGGACCGGAGGGCGAGGCCGTCACCTTCCTGGCGGTCGCGACGGCCCAGCTCGACGTCGGCCGCGGGCGCCCGGAGGCCGCCCGCGCACGGCTGGCGGCCGTCGGTCCATCGCTGGAGCGGGACACCCTCGGCGACTGGCGGCAGCTCGCCGGGCACCTGGACGCCCAGCTCTGCCTTGCCGAGGGCCGTCCCGAGGCGGCGCGAACGCTCCTGGCGCCCCTGGCCGCGACGGCCTCCGAGGCGCCGCTCGATCGGAGCGTCCGCTATTGCGGACTGCTGGCGACCGCGCTGCGGGTCGAGGCGGACCTCGCCACGGAGTCGCGCCGGCGGCGTCGGCGGTCAGCGGCGCGCGAGGCGCGGGAGCGTGGCGCGACGGTCCTCGCCCTCGCCGAGGCCGTGGCCCACCGGGTGGAGCTGGCGGGAGCCGCGGCGTACTGGCGACGGCCGGCGGCCGTCCGGGCCGTCTGCATCGCGGAGCACCGCCGCCTGGAGGGCGCCGCCAGCGTCGCGGCCTGGGACGCGGCCGCCCGGGCCTGCCTGGACGCCGGGCAGCTCCACCTGCGACCGTACGCCCTGATCCGGCAGGCGGAGGCCGTCCTGGCCGGCGGCGATGCGGATCCGGCCCGAGCGCGACATCGGTCCGCTGCGGACGATCGGGCCGCGGGACTGCTTGCCCGCGCCACCGAGGAGGCGGCGGAGATGGGCGCCGAGCCGCTCCTCGAGCGCGCCGCCGAGATCGCCTCGCGGGCCCGCCTCACCACCGCGACGGCGACGCACGTCGACCACTGTCCGCCTGACCAGCTGGCTGCGTTCCGACTCACACCCCGCGAGCGGGAGGTCCTCGACCTCGTCGCCGACGGACGGTCCAACCGCGAGATCGGCCACGCCCTCTTCGTGACCGAGAGGACCGCCGCGCTCCACGTCTCGCACGTCCTGGCCAAGCTGGACGTGCCGAGCCGGACAGCCGCCGCGTCGCTCGCCCTGCGGGTCGGGAGGCGTGACCCTCGAGCGCGGGACGTCAGGATCGGGGACGAGCGGGGTCCCAGTCCATGAGCCAGGTGTGCTCCGGGTCCACGGTGAAGCGCCACTCGCGCCCCGGCCCGGCGATGACGTTGAGGTAGTAGCAGTCGTAGCCCGCCGCGGCGCCGACGACGTGATAGCCGCGGGGCACCAGGACCAGGTCCAGGTCGCGGGCGGTGAGCGTCTCGTCGAGCGAGCCGTCCGCGGTGTAGACGCGCTGGACGGCGAAGCCGGTCGGACGGGCGAAGCGGTAGAGGTACAGCTCTTCGAGGTACGCCTCGCGGGGCGGGTCCTCCGTGTCGTGCTTGTGCGGCGGGTAGCTCGACCAGTTGCCGCCGGCGGTGAAGACCTCGAAGGCGATGAGCCGGCCGGCCTCGGCGGCGGGCGGCAGCAGGTGGTGGATGCGCCGCTCGGTCCGGCTGCTGCCGCGCGTCTCCGCGAAGATGGACGCCGGGTCGACCACGGCCGTCCGGTGGACCGGGCCGCCGAGGGCGGCGGCGACCGCCACGAGGGCCGGCGAGGCGGCGACGACCTCGAGGTCCCGGCCGGGCTCGACGAGCGCGACGGGCGGGGGCGGCCCGTCGAAGACGGACGCCCGGCTGCCGAGCTCGCCGAAGCGGTCGCTCCCCGCCCGGACCGCGGCGCGGCCCTCCAGAACGAGGACGAGCGCCTCCTGGTCGTCGGCGGGTCGGACCAGGACGCCGCCGGCGGCGAGGCGCTCGACGCGCAGCGAGAGCCACTGCCGCTCCGCGCCGTCCGGGGCGAGGTCGTGGAGCGGGCCGCCCGACGTCACGGGCCGCCGGAGCAGCGGCGACGTCCCCACGCACTCCCTCCTGTC
>DASVYJ010000072.1:0-22786 GCA_036392215.1 Candidatus Limnocylindrales bacterium
GCCCGCCCCGGCGCGTCGCCCCGTGCCCGCCCGCGTCCGGGCCGCCCGCGTCCGGGCCGGCGGCGGGCGGCCGCATCCGTCTCTCGCGCCCGATCGGACCCGCCCGATCTCCCCGCCCGCGCGCTGGTCCGTCCCGCTCACCACCACGGCTGGTGCTACGCACTCGCCACGTCCCGACCCGTGACCGCGGGACCGGCTGACGTCGGCGGGACGCAGAGGCCGACCGTCGACCGCGCGTCACGAGGCTTCCGCTGGGTCGGCAGGGTCGATGCGACCGCCAGGGGGTTCCATTGGACCACCACCGGTGGTGGACGGAACGAACCGACCGCACCGGCGCGGCTCCGGGGACCGGCGGCCGCCCCTCAGGGGTGGACGCGGATCACCACGCCGCAGTGAGGGTGTGACTCGGGCCGCTGCAGTCCCGGCCCTCGACGAAGTCGGCGACCGCCGTGACCCGCCAGTGGCCGGACGGCAGGCGAACGCCCGAGGTCGCGAGGAACGCTCGGTCGAAGTCCGCCTCCGGGTCGCTGCCGTCGAAGGCGATCGACTTCGTGAGACCCGTCGCGTACGGCCGGCCCGCCCCGAGCTGATACGGCCGGCAGTTGGCCGGGAGCGCACCCTCCATCCTTCGGTGCCCGGCCAGCTCCTCGTACGAGACGGCGATCAGGCGGCCGCCCGATCCGCCGACCATCGCCGTCCCCGGACCGACCGCCGACAGCGTCGCCGGTCCCTCGATCGGCTCGTCCGCCCGCCACTCGGATCGAACCACCGAGAACATCGACCGGTAGCGGGCGTCGCCGTCCTTCGCGATGGTGGCCGTTGTCGCCGGGCTGGCCGTGGCGCAGCGCTCGCCTGGACGGTGGCCATGGCGCCGCGGTCCGCGGTCGCCGCGGGGGCGCCAGCGCAGCCGGCGACGACGAGGGCGATGACGAGGCTCGCGAGCGAGGACGACGGTCGAGGGCCCATCTCAGCCTCGGTCGCGCGCCCGGCGCTTCGCTTCGCGGAGACGGGCCAGCGCGTCCTCGGGCACCGCCGGCGTCCGGGCGGAGGACGGTGCCGTCGTGTCGGACACCGGTGACGCGGTCGCCGCCGGTGACCCGGCCACCGCGTCGACGGGTGGCTCGGTCGCCGTCCGGGGTCGCTGGATGGGGAGCGCCTCGGGCGCGGTGGCCGCCGTCGGATCCGGCGTCTGGAGCAGCGCCGCCCGCGCCCCGGCACCGCCGGCGCGTGAGCGGGCGGCCAGCAGCGAGGCCTCCCGGGTGCCTCGCTGCGCGACGCGTCGGGCGCGCCAGCCGGCGACGACCGAGCCCGGCCAGGCGCGGGCCGCGGCAAGCTCGCGCCGGCCGATTGACACCCGGCGCAGGGCGACGTCCAGCGGCCAGAGCAGCATCGCCAGGACCAGGAGCAGCGGCCACAGGTCGGTGAATGAGGACGTGGCCGCCAGGTCGTGCCGCCAGACGGCCGCGGGCGAGGCGGCCACGCCGCCGCCCGTCGCCCCGCGCACCGCGGCCAGGAATGCATCGTCGGTGCCGAGGAGGCGGTACTCGGCCGCCGTCGGGGCGACCAGCCCGAGCGTCCGGCCCAGGGCCGCGGCCCCCGCCCGCGTCTGGGTGATGCGCACGGCGTACGCGCCTGGCTCGAGCGAGCCGACGGGCGCCTCGTAGACGCCCGGCGCCGTCTGCGACAGGTCGACCTTCACGGAACGGAGGTCGGGGCCGACGACCATCGCCGAGGTGTCGTAGAAGTCGCGCGGCGAGCCGTCGGCGGCCACGCTCTGGACCCGCAGCGCCGAGCCATCGCCGACGGGCTCGAAGGAGGCCTCGATGCCGCCCGACTCCTCGCCCGGGAAGGTCCAGCCGACGAGCTGGCTGAAGAAGCGCGAGAAGCGGTCCCAGCCGACCCACGCCTTTGCCCAGCGTCCGCTCGCATCGGACGTCCAGGCGACCGCCCGGCCGAGCCCGTACTGCCACTGGGCAAGCAGCGGGTCGTCGCGCGCCGTGACGAGTGGCACCTGGGCCGCCGCCTTGGCCGTCGTCCCGTCGTACCCCAGGAGCTGCGGGTACCCACCGGCGATCCCCCGCAGGATCGGCGACGTCCCGGTCAGGACCGGGTGGAACGGCTCCTCGACGATCTGCTGGCCGGAGACCTGCTGCGTCTCCTTGAGGAACACGTCGGGGATCGAGGCCGGGTCCACCGCGTCGTAGAAGCGGCCGCCTCCCTTCTGGGCGAGCTGGGCCAGCAGCGGCGCGGCCCCGCCGCCGGCACCGATGGTCGAGAGGGTGATGCCGGCGGCCTTCATGCGGGCCAGGATCGCGTCGTACTGGCCGCTCGTCGACCAGCCGTCCGTGAGCAGGATGATGTGCTTGCGGGTGACGGTCGACTGCTCGAGCGAGGCGACCGCCTGGTCCAGCCCCGCGGCGATGTTCGTCTGCCCGTTCGGCTGGATCGCGCCGAGGTCGGCCTGGAGGTCGGCGATCGAGCCGAGCGCCTCGGTCTTGACGACCCAGTGGGCGGCCTGGTCGAAGGCGACCACCCCGAGCTGGTCCGTGGCGTCCATGGCCGCCGCGGCGCGCAGGATGGCCTCCTTGCCGATGTCGGTCTTGCGGACACCCTGGACCTGGATCGCCGTGTTGCGGTTCGCGCTGTTGCAGTGGCAGGCGTCCATCGAGCCCGACTTGTCGATGACGACGACGAGGGCGACGTCCGGCCGCTTCGTCCGGTCGCGGACGCCCATCTCGACCGGCAAGGCCTCCTCGAGCGGCGAATCCCGGTAGCCGCCCGCGGCGAAGGTGTGCGGTCCGCCGACCATCACGAGGCCGCGGCCCAGGTCGCGCACGTCCGTCTGGAGTGCCGTCTGCTGGCGGTCCGTCAGACGCGAGCGCGGCACGTCGACGAGGACGACCGAGTCGTAGGCGGCGAGGGCCGCCAGGTCGTCGGGCAGCTCCTCGGGCGCGACGAGGTCCAGTCGCTGGCGCTCGGTCCGAAGCGCGCCGACGAGCGGCCCGGCGACCGCCTCGTCGGCCGCGACCACGAGGACCCTCGGTTCGCCCTGCACGATCGTGTCCGAGTCCGCCCGGTCGTTCTGGCTGAACGTGTCGCGCGCCGCCTCGACGACCGCCCGGAAGACGTGGAAGCCGGCCTCGCCGGCGATGACCTGGAAGGTCACCGGCAGCGTCCCCGCCGGGAGCTGGACGTGCTGCGTCGCGACGAGCGTCCCGTCCGCGTACAGGCGGATCGTGGCCGGCTGGGCGACCGTCGAACTGACCGTCGCGACCGCCTCGATGTCCTCCCCGACGTGCGCGATCGGGGGCGTCTGGAGCCGCTCCACGAGCACCTCGTCGCTGGCGCCGCGGCCGATCGTCCGCGTCTCGACCTGGATGCCGCGCGCCGCGGCCAGGGCGGCCTCCGCCTCGGCGTGGCCGGTCGTGTCGTTGCCGTCGGAGAGCAGGACGATGCGTCGCTGGGCGTCGTCCGGGAAGAGGGCCGCCGCGAGCCGGAGCGCCGCGCCGACATCGGTGGCCGAACGGACCGGGATCGAGGCGAGCCGGTCGACCTCGCGGCCGTCGCCGGGCAGCCGTTCGACGAGGGCGTCACCACCGAAGGCGACGATGCCGGCGACATCGCCCTGGGGCATCGCGGCCAGGCTCTGGCGGACGAAGGCGAGGCCGTCCTGGCGGCCGGCATTCCCCACCGAGTCGGAGAGGTCGACCACGAAGATGGTCGCCAGGCGGTCGACCGGCAGCACGAGCTGGAAGCCAGCCAGGGCCCCGACGAGGCAGGCCAGGAGCACGCTCCGGACCAGCAGCGCGGCGCGGCGGCGAGCGACGCCGAGGCGGCGGCCGCCCGCGGCGCGCAGGACGAGCGTGACGGCTAGCGCGGCCGGCAGCAGGAGGAGGGCGAGGGGGCTACTGAAGGCGACGCCCATCTAACCCTCCCGCGGTCGACGCCGGAGGGCGAGCCGCAGGCCGCGACCTGCGAGGGCCGCGCTGAGCCGGCGCCGGAGGCGGATCAGGGCGTCGCGCTCGTAGACCGCCCACTCGACGAGCAGGAGCAGCAGCACGACGAGGAGGAGCGGTCCCCACAGCTCGTCGCGGGCCGGCGGGCGGGGCGTCACGTCGGCGGGCCCGGCGGCGGCGCTGCCGACCGGCCTCGGGCTGCCAGCGGCGCTCGTCCCGAGCGCGGCGAGCCGGGCGGCGTCGCCGGGGGCGATGTTGGACTCGGCGGCGTCGAACAGGTCCACGGCGAAGCGCACGGGCGCCGCCGGGTCGACGGGCGGGGCGGTGGGGCCGGCGGTGGCGGACGTCGAGGCCGAGGCTGCCGCACTCTCGCCCAGGCTCGCGGACGGGCTCGCGGACGGGCTCGCCGACGGGCTGGCCGAGGCCCCGCTGCTCGCGGCAGGGCTCGGCGCGAGGCCGAGCGGCAGGGCCGTGTAGACGCCCAGCTGATCCGTGCCGCCGAAGATCACGACGTGGCTGCCGGTCGCCGGGCCGAGCTCGACGGTCGAGCCGTCGGGCTTCGTCACGCGGAGCCCCGTCGCCCCCTGCGGCACGGCCAGGCTGACGGGGGCGCCGGGACGTACCGCACTCGTCGGGGCGGCCGAGGCGCCGAGCAGCTCGCCGGCGAGGTTCGAGACGAGGATCGGGAACGCGACCTGCAGCGGCAGGTCCGAGCGCCGTGGTTCGAACGCGAGGACCGCCGTCGGCGATCCGCCGCGCTGCCCCGAGTAAAGGAGCGGGGCGCCGGCCGGACCCGGGATGACCGTCCGCGCCCACGCTGGCAGGACGAGCTGCTGGGCCGCCAGGACGTGGACCGTGGAGAGGTCGACGAAGCGGAGCAGCGGCTCCCGAGGGTCGAGCGTCCCGATGCCGGGCGCCTCGAGGGAACCGACGACCTCGCCCAGGGCGGACGAGCGGGGCGGGGCGATGGCCAGGATCGGGCGGTCGGGCAGCGTCGCCGGCAGCGTCGCGTCGAAGACGACGAGGTCGAACAGCTCGGGGTGGGTGGCCGCCCCGTAGTCGGCCGGCTTGATCCCGTAGAGCTCCGCGTCGGGGAGGCGGAGCAGGGCCGCCTCGAGGTACGGGTCGCCGGCGGTGACGAGGAGGATGCGGTGGAGCCGGTCGGCAGGGACGACGGCCCACGCCCGGTCGTCGAGCGCGAGCTGGTCCGGTCCGGCGGGATCGATGCCGGACAGGCGGACCTCGACCACGGCCACGTCCCGGGGCACGTCGTCGATCGAGACGTCGGCCCGGGCCACCGGGTCGAGGTAGAGGTCGCGCGCCTCGAGCAGGCGGCCGTCGCCGATGAGCTGCAGGCGGACGCGGGCCGGCTGGAGGTCGGCGTTGGTCACGCTGACGAAGACGGAGCGGCTGACTGCGGAGGGCGACGTCCGGACGGCGAGGGCCGCGATCGCCTGGTTGCGCCGCTCGCGGCCGACCTGCAGGACCCGGACCGGAGCGTCGACACGGACCGCGGGCAGCGAGCCGGCGGCGTCGGTCGCCAGGAGCACCTGGCCGTCGCCGGTCCGCGCCGCCAGGGCCGAGGCGAGCCGCAGCGCGTCGCCGAGGTCGCCCGCCGTGGGCTCGACGGCCAGGCCGCTGACGGCCGCGCGGACCCGTGCCATGTCGGTCGTCCCGTTGGCGACGACCCGCGCCGTGCGGCCGGCGGCGATGACGCTGACGCGGCCCTCGGCCGGCAGGTCGCCGAGGGCGGCCAGGACCTCGTCCTTGGCGGCCGCGAGCCGGCTCGGCGCGACGTCCGTGGCGGCCATGCTGGCCGAGACGTCGACGACCACGACCAGGTCGCGGCCGAGGGTGGCCGGCCGCTCGAGGAAGGGGCGGGCGGCCAGGACGGCCAGCGCCAGCACGAGGAGCAGCTGGAGCAGCAGCAGCAGGCTCCGCCGGAGCCGCTGCCAGGGCGCGTTCGCCTCGACGTCCTCGACCAGGCGCTGCCAGAGGAGGGTCGAGGGCACGACCGTCTCGTCCCGCCGCAGCTTGAGCAGGTAGAAGGCCACGACGAGGGGCAGGAACAGGAGGCCGAGCAGGCCGAGCGGCGCGACGAACGGCATGGCCCGCGCCTACCCGAGGACGCGCCGGCGCCGGAGCTCGGCGAAGACGAGCTCGGTCAGGGGCAGCGTCGTCGGCACCGGGACGTAGCTCGCCCGGCGGTGCGCGGCGAGCTCGGCGAGGGCCGCCTGCCAGGCCGCCAGCCGCGCCTGGTAACCCTCGAGGGTCGCCAGGTCGACCGTTACGTCGACGCCGGCGCCGGTCTCGCGGTCGACCAGCCGCAGGTCGCCGACGAGCGGCGGCTCGAGCTCCTGGGGCGAGAGGACGTGGAGCACGACGAGCTCGGAGCCGGTCGCCGCGAGCTCGCGGATGGCGCGGTCGGCGGCCGGGTCCAGCAGATCGGAGAGGAGCACGACGAGGCCACGGCCGTGGAGCTGCGCACCCGCGTGGCGGACGGCGGCCAGGAGGTCGGTCTGGCCCTCGGCGGCCTCGATGGCCGACAGGTCGGCCAGCAGGCGCAGCGCCCTGCCCGAGCCGCGCAGTGCCGGCCGTCGCCGGGCGGCGCGCCCCTGGAGCGTCGAGACGACCACCCGGTCCTCGCCGGCGAGGCCGATGTAGCCGAGCGCCGCGGCGGCCCGCTTGGCGAACATCAGCTTCTCGGGCCGGCCGAAGGCCATCGAGGCGCTGGCGTCGAGGAGGAGGCTGACGGTGACGTCCTCCTCCTCGATGAACAGCTTGACGAAGAGGCGCTCCAGACGGGCCAGGATGTTCCAGTCGAGCTGGCGCAGATCGTCGCCCAGGGCGTAGTCGCGGTAGTCGGCGAACTCGACGGACTGGCCGCGTCGGACGCTCCGTCGGCCGCCCTTCAGGCCGCCGCGGACCGGTGCCTTCAGCAACAGGTCCAGGCGCTCGAGCTGGCGGAGGAACGCCTCGTCGAAGACGGTCGGATCGAGCTCGGCCGCCAGGTACGCCGGGCGAGGCGGCACGGCCGTGCCCGCCCCCAGGCCGGGTTTGCGGGGCGCGCTGCCCTCGACCATCGCCGCGCCCTCGGCCGCGCGTCGCCTAGGCGACGACGGGCGGCTGGATGGCCTCGAGGATGACGCCGATGACGGCGTCGGCGGTGACGCCCTCCGCCTCGCCCTCGAAGTTGAGGATGACGCGGTGACGGAGGCACGGCAGCGCGACGGCCCGGAGGTCGTCGGTGGCGACGTTGAAGCGGCCGTCGAGGAGGGCGCGGATCTTGGCGGCGGCCACCAGCGCCTGCGCCCCCCGTGGCGAGGCGCCGTAGCGGACGTAGTCCCGGACGAGCTGCGGGGCGCGGCCGCTGTCGGGGTGGGTCCCCGCCACCAGGCTGACCGCGTAGGCCGTCACGTGCGGGGCGATCGGCACCGCCCGGGCCAGCCGCTGCATCGCGACGACCTCGGCCGCCCCGCAGACGCGGGCCGCCGTCGGCGTCTCGGCCCCCGTCGTCCGCTCGACGATGGCGACCAGGTCCGCTTCGTCCGGGAACGGGACCAGGACCTTGCACATGAAGCGGTCGAGCTGGGCCTCGGGGAGCGGGTAGGTGCCCTCCATCTCGAGGGGGTTCTGGGTCGCCAGCACGAAGAACGGGTCGTCGAGCGGGAAACGCTGCCGGGCGACCGAGACCTGGTGCTCCTGCATCGCCTCGAGCAGGGCCGACTGGGTCTTGGGCGTCGCCCGGTTGATCTCGTCGGCCAGGACGAGGTTGGCGAAGATCGGCCCGGGCTGGAAGCGGAACTGGCGGCGGCCTTCCTCCTCGACCAGGATGTTCGTCCCGGTGATGTCGGCGGGCATCAGGTCGGGCGTGAACTGGATCCGGTTGAAGGCGCAGTCGACGACGTCGGCGAAGGTCCGCACGAGCATCGTCTTGCCCAGACCCGGGACGCCCTCGAGCAGGGCATGGCTGTTGGCGAGCAGGCAGGTCAGGGTCTGGCGGACGAGCTCGCGCTGACCGACGATGACGCGGCCGACCTCGGCCTCGATGGCGGCGGTCAGCTCGGCGAAGCGGTCGGGCTCGAGCGATCCAGGCGGGTCCGACACCGTGGGCGCCGCCGCCGCGCCGAGGGTCAGGCTGCTCTCCATCTCGTCCTCCGTGGTGGCGGCCACTGGCCGGCTCAGCGGGTGGGGTCCAGTGAGGTGAAGTAGTCGCGGACGTAGTCCTTCACGGCGAGCGGGACGTAGGCCCGCTCGAGGCTCGTCATGGCGTACTGCTGGAACGTGGAGAAGACCTGCTGGTAGGGGACCAGCGCCGCGTTCGTCGCCCCGCCGCCTGTCTGATCGCCCCGCTGGGTCTGGCCGTCGCCGCCGGTCCCGGCGACGTACGAGGGATCGCCGGGCTTGCCGAGCCGGTCGAATGGCGCGTAGACGGTCGAGAGATCGGGGCCGACCTGGGATGGCCGGTTCGCGCCGGTGGGACGGTTGAACCCTGGGCCGCCGCTGACGCCGCTGCCGAGGTAGGCCGCGTTGGAGCCGCCGCCCCCGAGACTGCCCTGGTTCGACGACTGGCTGCCACCCTGCCCCTGCCCCTGCCCTTGGCCTTGCCCCTGTCCCTGCCCTTGGCCTTGCCCCTGCCCTTGGCCTTGCCCCTGCCCCTGCCCCTGCCCTTGGCCTTGCCCCGGGCCGCTCGCGCCGGGACTGCCGGCTGGTCCCTGCCCGCTCCCGGAGCTGCCCGGCCCCGGACTCGCGCCCGCCTGGCCCTGTCCGGACGCAGCCGCGATCGCCGCCTGGCCCCCGGCGTCCGCGAGCTGGCGCCGCGTCTCCTGGAGCTGCGAGGCCGCGCTGGCGAGATCCCGTCGCGTCGCCACCTGGTCCGCGGCCGCCGTCAGCGCGTCGCCGAGCCGCTGGAGGGCCCGCTGCGCGCCGGCCCGGTCGCCCTGGCCGAGGCTCTGGGCCGCATCGCGGAGGGCGGCGGCCGCGGCCCCGTCGGCCGCGTCCGCCGTGCTCTGCTGGCCGGCCAGATCCGCCGCCAGCCGCTGCAGCTCGCCTGGCGTCTTGGTCTCCAGCTGGGCGCCCAGTGCCGCGAGATCCGCCCTGGCCTGCTCGACCGCGCCCTCGCGGTTCGCCTCGGGCCTCCCGGTCGCCGTCCGGGACAGCGATCTGCTCAGCGACGCGAGCGAGGCGGCTCGCTGCTCGTTGGCCGGGTCGAGCTGGGCCCGCAGGTCGTCCTCGATGCCGCCCAGTCGGGCCAGGTTCACGTCGAGGTCGGTCGGCCGCTCCCGGAGCTGCAGGGCCAGGTCGCGCAGCTCCTGGGCGAGGCGGGTCCGCGGGTCCTGCGCCTCGGGGCCGCGCTTCGCGAGGTCGTCCGCGAGCCGCTCGAGGCGGTCGGCCTGGTGGGTCGCGGCGTCCCGGAGGGCCTGTCGCTGGGCCAGGACCGCGTCCTGGGGGTTCGGCAGCAGGACGAGCGGGACGAGGAGCAGCGTCGCGACGAGGCCGGCCAGGGCGGGGCGTCGGGCGAGCCGGGGACCGAACAGCCCGGGCGGGACGCGGACCGCGGCGGCGACCGCGTCGCGCCGCTGGCGCCGCACCAGGCGCGCCGCCTCGGCGATCTCGGCCGCCTCGCCGTCACCCCCGACCACACCGTCGGCTGCGCCCTCGGGACCCGCCAGGCCTGGCCAGGCGACGGCCAACTCCAGCGCGCTCGACAGCCGGTCGGCGAGGCCCGCCTCCACGTCGACGGCGAGAGCCGCCTCGGCGAGCGTCGGCCGGACGCGCACCGTCTCGACGAGGAGAGCGAGGACGGCGAGCGCCGGGAGAGCCGCGGCGAGGGTGGGCGCCGCCTCGAGGGCCACGAGGCGGGCCGCGCCGGCCAGGGCGGTCTCGGCCGCCAGGAGCGCGGCCCCCACGATCCACGTCCGCCCGACGATGCGGCGAAGCCAGAGTCGGCGACGATGGGCCGCCAGGCCGTCGCGGAGGCGCAGCAGCAGCGGGTCGAGCGGCGCGCCGCCCGGGCTGTGATCCGCTGCCACGGACCGGAGCTGCGGCTCGAGGTCGCTCATGCCGTGACCCGGCGCCGTCGCAGGACCCCGCGTCGCCCCCCGTCGCGCCGCGGCGCCACCATGCGGACCGCGGCCCAGACGAGGAGCGCAGAGGCGACCAGCCAGGCGAGCGCGCTGCGCGGCCAGTAGCCGTCGCGGACCGGCGCGCCGACCTGCACGGCCACCGGTCCCGGCGCGACGGCGAACGAGCCCGGTGCGCCGACGACGGAGCCGTCCGGCAGGACCTTGACCGCGCCCGTCGTCCCGACCATGGGCTGGACGACCCCGGCTACCGGGCCGCCCTGGACGAACGGCTGCGTCGTCCGCCCGGTGATCGCGTCGATGAGGGAGCAGGCGCCGCCGCTGCCCATCTCGGTCCCGCAGATGACGTCGACGTCGGCGACGAACGGGTCGAGCCAGAGGAGGGCCTCCGGGGGCCGTGGGACGGGAGCCGCCTGGACGATGCCCCCGGCATCGGCAGGCGCCAACTGCTGAGCCTGGCTGTTCGAGAACCCCGTCATGCCGGCCCAGAAGACGTAGACGAAGGTGGACCCGAGCGTCAGGGCGAGGACGGTGACGTACGTCAGGACCGTCGCGGCCTGCGTCCGCCGGACGAGGGCCGAGAAGAAGACGCCGACGCTCCCGAAGCCGAGTGCCGTCACCAGCAGGACGACGTAGCCCCGCACGACGTCCTCAGGCCCCACGCCACCGAACAGGAAGACCATCGCCGTGAGGGGGATGGAGGCGACGATGAGGAGGACGATGTAGGCGAGCGAGCTCAGGAGCTTGCCCAGCACGATGGAGACCGGCGCGATCGGCGTCGCCACGAGCAGGTCGAGGGTCTGATGCTCCCGCTCGCCGCTGATGGAGGCCGCCGTCGACGCCGGCGCGAGGAAGACGAGCTGGAGCGTCTCGAGGACCAGCAGGCCGATGAAGATCGCCTGGCCGACCTGCGCCCCGACCATCGTCCCGCCGTTCATGAAGGCGTTCCGGGCGGCCTGTTCCTGGAGCGAGTAGAGCATCCAGGCGAAGCCCGCGAGGAGGAGCAGGTAGACCGTCAGGACGGCGAAGGCGCGCCGGCCCCGCATCCGGCCGCGGAGCTCCTTGACGCCGACCGCGCCGATGCCGCCCAGGCGCCAGCCGACCGCTCCGAGGAGGCCCCTCCTGACCGTGACGGCCGTCGGGTCGGCGCCGACGACGGCGGGTGGCGACGCCTCGGCGACGGCGGTCGACCGCGGCGGCAGGTGCGGCCGGGGCAGGCGCGGCATCAGGACTGCCCTCCCGGGGCCGGGGCCGCCGGCGGGGCTGGGGGCGCCACGGCCAGCCCGTCCGGCGGGACGTCGCGATCCGTGGCGGTGACCTGCAGGAAGAGCTCCTCGAGGTCGCTGGCGGCCCGGGCGAAGGTGACGATCGGCAGCCCGGCCCGGACCGCGTCCGCGAGCAGGCGGGCCGCTGCCGCATCGTCGCCCCGGAAGCCCAGCTCGATCGTGCCGTCGTCCAGCAGGCCGGCGGAGGCCACCTCGGGCGCGGCCGCGAAGTGCGCCCGCCACGCTTCGAGGGCGGCCAGCTCGTCGGGCAGCAGCCGCACGCGGAGGACGGCGCCGACCCGCAGCCGCGCCTCGATGTCGGCGACCCGACCCTGGGCCAGGACACGGCCGTGGTCGATGATCGCGACGCTCGTGCAGATCTCCTCGAGCTCCGGGAGGATGTGGCTGCTGATGAGGATCGTCTTGCCCATCGCCCGCAGCTCGCGGAGCAGCTCGCGCAGCTCCACCCTGGCCCGCGGATCGAGCCCGGAGGCAGGCTCGTCGAGGAGCAGGACGGGCGGGTCGTGGACCAGGGCGTGGGCGAGGCAGAGGCGCTGCTGCATGCCCCGGCTCAGCTGCTGGACGTAGGAGTCGCGCTTGTCTGCCAGGTCCACGAGCTCGAGCAGGTCGCCCACGACCCGACGCCGCCGATCGGCGGGCAGGCCGTAGCAGCGGGCGAAGAAATCGAGGTACTCCCAGGCCTTCATGTCGTCGTAGACGCCGAACGCGTCGGGCATGAAGCCGAGCAGGCGCCGCACGGCCAGGGGGTCACGCCGGACCGACACGCCGCCGATCTCGGCGTCACCGGCCGTCGGCACGAGGAGCGTCGCGAGCAGCCGGAGGGTCGTCGTCTTGCCCGCACCGTTCGGCCCGACGAGGCCGTAGATCTCGCCGGCCTGGACCTCGAGGTCGAGGCCCGCGACGGCGAGGGTGCCGTCGTAGCGCTTGACGAGTCCCTCGGTCCGGACGATCGCGCTCATGCCCGCGGCCTCAGCCGACTCGACCCGAGATCTCGACCGCGAACTGGAAGCCGACCATCTCCTGGTTCGGGTTCCGGAAGCGGACGAGGACCGCGCCGGTCTGCGGATCCACGTAGCGGGCGGGGTCGGCGATGCGGTACGAACCGCCGGCCGCCAGCGGAGGGAGCGTCATCCACGTCCCGCTCGAGCGGTCGAACAGGTCGACCGCCGGGATCCCGACAGCCGGCAGCGGCACGCTCGAAGGCGCCGCGGACGGCCCGCCGGCCGTGTCCGCCGTGGGCGCCGGCCCGAGCGGGGCGATCTCCTGGCCGCCGGAGCCGCCGCTCCCGTTCATCGTCAGGACCAGGCTCGTCGCCGCGATCGGCCGATGCACGCCGAGCGGACGGTAGGCCACGGTCATGCTGCCGGCCGCGAAGTTGAAGACCGTCGGGTCCTTGGTGAAGACCTGGCCGTCCGAGGTGACGATGGTCGAGCGGACCAGCCCGCTGCCGAAGTGGACCTCGCCCCCCATGGTCAGGGGCAGGGGGACGTAGTAGAGCGACTCGCCCATGGCCCGCGGTGCCTGGCCGACCACCCGGACGTCGACCAGCGGTCCGCTGGCCCACGCGAGCAGGACCGGCTGGTCCGACGCCAGCCCACCGGTCGCCACGCCGGGGCCCTGGAAGTTGGGGTCCATCGAGAGCCGGTCGAGCAGGAAGTGGCGGACGGTGGAGACCCTGGTCGCCTCGTCCGAGGTGCCGGGCATGAAGTTCATCTGGCCGAGGACCCGGTTCGAGAGCGTGTCGCCGAAGGCGGCACCGTCCACCTGGAACGAGACGTCCCGACGCTCGCCCGGGGCGAGCTTGCCGAGCACCTCGGCGCCGCTGCCGAAGACGACGGCGACGTCCTCGAGGGGGCGCCCCGACGCGTTGGTGACGCTGCCGGAGACCGTCCCGCCCTCCAGCCGCAGGTCCGCGGACACTCGCGGCAGCGGAGCCGACGTCTCGGCCCGCAGCGCGCGCAGCGAGCCATAGCCCACGTCGAGGCCGCGCACGATCGACGCGCTCCCCTGGACGACGTCCAGGCTGGTCCCGCCGAACGCGGCCTCCGACGTGGGCGAGCTCACCAGGGCCCCGTCGGGCAGCCGGACCTCGTACGTCGAGCGGACCGGCGAGAAGAGCCCGACGTAGACCTGGGCGGCGCCGACCTCGGAGTCGGTCGCGCCCCGGACGACGGCGACCTGGTTGACGACGAGGTCGCCCCCGCGGACGGTCGCCCCCATCGCGAAGGCGGCCGCGGTGAAGACGAGGATGAGCGCCGGGATGGTCGCCCAGGCCCACTCCCGCCGGTCGAGACGGCGCAGGACGAGATACGAGACAGGGCCCACCGCGACGATGTAGCCGAGCAGGAGCAGGATGAGGCCGCCGAGGGGCGGCAGGGCCAGCGACGGCAGCGCCATCAGGGCGTTGAGGACCATGCTGTCGTCCCCGGTGAGGACGGCGCCGCCGGCGAGTCCGCGGGTCGGGACGATGCGCCGCCAGAGGCCGTCGGCGGCAGGGGTCCGGGCGAGCCAGGCCGCATCGGGGTCGAAGCCGACGAGCGTCACCGCACCCTGGCCATGGGCCGCTTCCGCGGCCACCACGCTCCCGCCGACCGTCGCCAGGACCTGGCCGGAGGCGGTCGTGCCGCCGAGGGCGGGCAGGTCCGCGGTCGCGCCCGGGGGCAGCGGCCCGAGCAGCGCGGCGAGGGCCGCCGGTGGGACATCGACCACTGCCGTCGGCCGGTACGGCAGCAGCCCGTCAGGGAAGCCGGCGAGCGTCGCCGGGCCGCCCGTCCCGCCGATGACCGTCAGGCGGCCGCCGTCGGCGACCCAGCCCGCGAGCGCGGCCAGCTGTTCGGGCCGGAGCGAGGCTGCTTCCACGTCCTGCCACACGAGCCGGTCCAGCGCGCTCCACGCCTCCGCCCGGTCCGGGAGGTCCGTCGCGACGAGCGGGACGATCGTCGGCGGGAGCGCCGACGAGTCCGCCAGTGCCCGCAGGCCGGTGACGATCGGTTCCGGCCGCTCGGCGAGGACCCCGACCACGAGCTGACCGGTGTCGTGGAGGCTGAAGGCCACCTCGCGGCGGGCGACCGAGCGCGAGCCCGCGACGAGCTCGACGGTCAGGCTCGTCCCGAAGCCCGGCGGCTGGACGTACAGGGCGTACGACTTGCGCGAGCCGGTCGGCAGGTCGACCGGCGTTGAGAAGCGGGTCTGGCCCTGGGACCCGGCAGCGAGGCGCAGCTCGCCCGTGATCGGCTCGCCCGCGTTGGCCAGGGTGACGGCGATCTGCATCCACGAGCCGACCCTGGCGTGGCCCTGGAGGAGCGCGCGGGCGTCCATGGTCACCTGGTCCGCGGCGGCGACGGGTCGGGCCAGGGGGACGGCGCCGAGCAGCCATCCGGCGAGCAGGGCGAGGACGAGACTCCGGAACGGGACCGGCGGGCGCACCGCGACTCCCAGGGCTGAACGTGACGGTCGCTGTCCCACCATGACGTCCGCGAACCCCCGCGAGTTGCGTCCCCTCGACGCGCCACGCCCACCCCGGCCGCGCTCGCGTCCCGGGGCCGCCCTATCGTACGATTGCTGGTACGCCGCGGAATGGTCGATCGGCCCGTCGAGGCGGGCCGGCCAGCCCCCGGGTCCGTCACGACCCGCGCCGGTCGCCGCCCCAGCCGAGGAGACCCGTGCCCGAGATCCGACCCTTCCGCGCCCTCCGTTTCGACGTCGAGGCGGTCGGCGATCTGGGTCGCGTCGTCGCCCCGCCGTACGACGTGATCGGGCCCGCCCAGCACCGCGCCCTCCTCGCCCGGCATCCCCGCAACGCGGTCCGGCTCGACCTGCCCACCGAGGAGCCGGGGGACGCGCCGGACGACCGCTATCGGCGGGCCGCCCGGACGTTCGCCGCCTGGCGCTCGGACGGGACCCTCCACAAGGACCCCCGGCCGAGCATCTACGTCTACGAGCAGACGTACGCCGTCCCGGGCAGCAGCGAGACACGGGTCCAGCGCGGCTTCTTCGGCCGCCTCCGCCTCGAGCCCACCGCCGCCGGCTCCGGCGTGCTCGCCCACGAGCGGACGCTCAGCGGGCCCCGGGAGGATCGCTACAAGCTGCTTCGGGCGACCGGCGCGAACATGTCGCCCGTCGTCGTCCTGTACGACGATCCAGCGGCGGCGGCCGGGATCCTGGAGCGCATCGCCGCCGCGCCCCCGGACGCCGATCTCGTCGACGACGAGGGCACGCGCCACCGGCTGTGGGCGCTGGCCGAGGACGGGCCGGCGGGCTCAGCGGTGGACGCCCTGCTCGCCATCGCCGGGGAGCGGCCGGTGACGATCGCCGACGGCCATCACCGGTACGAGACCGCGCTGCGCTATCGGGACGAGCGGCGGATGACGCGCTCCTGCGAGACGGATCCGGCCTATGACTTCCTGCTCGCGCTCTTCCTCGACACCCGCCAGCCGCTCACGGTCCTGCCGACCCACCGCGTCGTGCGCGGTCTCGGCGACGCCGACCCGCTGCCCGACCGACTCGCCGAGCTCTTCGAGGTCCAGCCGGCGTCCCGGGAGGCGCTCCTTGCCCGCTTCGGGGCGCCCGCGGCCGCGCCGGGCGCGATCGGGCTCTGGACCCGGGGCGGCGGCCACCTGCTCGCCGCCCGTCCGGCCGCGATCGAGGCGCTCCTGCCGGCCGGGAGCGACGCGTTCCGGGCTCTCGACGTCGTCCGCCTCCAGGTGGCCCTCGAAACGTGCTGCGGGATCGATGCTGCCGTCGCCGCGGCCGGCGGTCGGCTCGCCTACACCAAGTCGGCCGAGGAGGCGATGCGCTGGGTCGACGACGCCGTCGAGGGCGCGGACGCCGCGTTCCTCCTGGCGCCGACGCCCGTCGCGGCCATCACCGCCGTCGCCGCTGCCGGCGAGGCGATGCCCCAGAAGTCGACCTACTTCCACCCCAAGGCCCTGACCGGCCTGCTCATCAACCCCCACGAGTGGTGAGGGCGGTCCCCTCGCCGAGGTGATCCAGACGATGTCCGACCCCACGCCCGGAGGCTTCCGGGTGGCGCAGCCGCAGCCGATACCGGGCAACGGCCGGCCGGTCCGCAAGGACGAGATCGAGCTGAGCGAGCGCGGCCTCTACATCGAGTCCTGGCTGCCCGAGCGACGCTCGCGTCGCAAGCCACTCCTGTTCGTCCACGGCGAGCTCGCCGGCTCCTGGCTCTGGGAACGCTACCTCGGCTACTTCGCGGGCCGAGGCTGGGAGGGCCACGCCCTCAACCTGCGCAACCACCACTGGTCGCAGACGGCCGATCCGCTGACGCTCTCGTTCGACAGCTACACCCTCGACGTGGTGGCCGCGCTCGAGCGCTTCCCGACCGGTGCCGTGCTCGTCGGCCACGGCCTCGGCGGCCTCCTGGCCATGAAGGCCGCCGAGCGTCACCAGGCGGCCGGCCTGATCCTGCTCGACCCGGCCATCCCGCGAGCGCTCCGCACGCCGGCCCAGCCGCACGAGCTGCGCGAGGTGCCCGACGTCTACGGCCGCGCGTTCCTGGGCTGGGAGACGCTGCCGGAGAAGCTCCAGCGCGAGAACCGGGACCTGAGTCTGTCGGACGTGCTCCGCATCCAGCACCTCCTCGGCCAGAAGGCGCATGAGGCGGGACTCGTCCGCCGCCAGGTCCTCCAGGGCGTCGCGGTGGACCGTCGACGGCTGGAGGGCGTGCCGATCCTCGTCATCGGCGCCGGTCCGGAGGAGGCGCCGGGCAGCTCGGCTGCCGCGCGCCTGGCCGAGTGGCTCGGGGCGGCCTACGAACCCTTCGCCGCCCACTCGCACTACGGGTTGGTCATCGGCGAAGCCTCGTTCCAGCAGGTGGCGGACGCCGTCCGCGCCTTCCTGGAGAGCCACCGGTTGTAGGCCGGCGCGTCGCGCGGCGCACGGCCGGCTGAGCCACCCCTCGCTGTCCGCGGCGGTGGTTGTCGGCCGCGACGGGCACTGCTATCATCCCGGCTGCCCGCCAGCCTCGACCCGGCGTGGCGACGAGCCGCATTCGTCTAGAGGCCCAGGACACCGCCCTCTCAAGGCGGAGATCATCGGTTCGAATCCGATATGCGGTACCAACGCACTCCCCGAACGCCCCCGGACCGCGCCCCGGGGGCGTTCCCTTGTGCCGCGTCCGGCGCGCCGCGGCCGATCGGTCCGGTCCCGTAGACTCCCCTCGTCCGCAGTCGCCGGAGGAGGGTCGATGGTCGGCCGGCACGGCGCGCCCCAGCGCCGCATCGTCATCCTCGCCGAGGGCGAGTTCGGCGAGGAGGGTTCCAAGACCGCGCGGGGCGTCCTGCGCTACGGCCGCGACCCGGTGGTCGCCGTCCTCGACTCGACCCGCGCCGGGCGGACCGTGGCCGACATCATGGGCCCCGGGCCCCGCTACGACGGCGTGCCGATCCTGGCGGACGTCGCCGCGGCCCTCGCCCTGCCCGACCCGCCGGACACCCTGCTCATCGGCATCGCCCCGGCCGGCGGGAAGCTGCCCGCGAGCTGGCGTCCGACGATCCTCGACGCGCTGCGGGCCGGGATGCATGTCGTCTCCGGCCTCCACACGTTCCTCGGCGACGACCCGGAGTTCTCGGCCGAGGCCCACGCCCACGGGGCGCACATCGAGGACCTCCGCCGGCCGCCCGAGCGGATGGAGTGCGCGGTCGGTCGCGAGCACCAGCCCGGCAAGCACGTCGTGCTGACCGTCGGCACCGATTGCGCGCTCGGCAAGATGAGCGTCGCCCTGGAGCTGACCACCGCGGCCCGCGCCGCCGGCCTCTCGGCGACGATGCTGCCGACGGGTCAGACGGGGATGATGATCGAGGGCTGGGGGGTGACGATCGACCGGGTGGCCGGCGATTTCCTCCAGGGCACCATGGAGTGGCTGACCGAGGAGGCCGAGGCCCGGGCGGACTGGGTCTTCGTCGAGGGCCAGGGCTCCCTGGACCACCTCGCCTACAGCGCGGTGACCCTCGGGCTCATCCACGGCACGACGCCCGAGGCGATGGTCATGGTCCACCAGCCCGGCCGCGAGTGGCACCACGAGTGGGAGTCGGCCGGGGAGGCGGCCCGCATCAAGCCCCTGCCGGCGCTGATCGGGCTCCACGAGGCGGTCGCCGGCCTGGTCCGGCCGTCGCGGGTCGTGGCCGTCGCCCTGAACACCTCGCTCTATCCCGACGAGCTCGAGGCGCGGGCGGTCATCCAGCGGACGGCCGCCGAGACGGCCCTGCCGACGGACGACCCGTTCCGCTTCGGCGGGGAGCGCCTGTTCGCCGCCGTCCGCGCCGCGCTGGAGCCGGTCGCGTGAGCCTCCGGTTCCGCCACGAGACGCTGCGGCTCGGCTTCCGCGACCCGTTCCGGATCGCCCGGGCGATGGACGAGGGCGAGCGGGCGGTGACGGTCATCGTCGACCTGTGGGACACGGCGGACGGCGCGCAGGGTCCGGTCGCGGTGGGGGAGGGCTTCCCCGACGCCTACTACGGCGAGACGCCCGAGACGATCGCCGCCGTCCTGCCGCTCCTCGTCGAGGCGGTCGAGCCCGCTGCGGCGACGCTGGCCGGGCTCCGCGGGGATCCGGACGGCGGCGAGCCGCCGGCGCCCGACGTCCTGGCCGCCGCCCGCGCCGCGCTCGCGGCCGCTGGCGCGGCGATGGACGCGGCGCTCGGCCGGAACGGGGCCGCGAAGTGCGCCGTGGACATCGCCCTCCACGACCTGGCCGCGGGCCGCCTGGGCCTGCCGCTCGTGGACCTGCTCGGCCTGTCGCGGGAGATCCCGGCGACCGACTTCACGCTGGGCATCGACGAGCCGGCGGTCGTCGCCGAGCGGGCAGTCCGCGCGGCCCGGTTCCCCGCCCTCAAGGTCAAGGTCGGCGGGCCGGCCGACCTCGAGACGCTCGAGGCGGTCCGCGCTGTCTACAGCGGCCGGCTGCGGGTCGATGCGAACACGGGCTGGCAGCCGGAGCAGGGAGCGCGTCTCGTCCCGGAGCTCGTCCGCCTCGGCGTCGAGCTCGTCGAGCAGCCCTTCCCGGCGCACCGGCTCGACCAGCTGGCCTGGCTCCAGGAGCGCTCGGCCCTGCCGATCGTCGCCGACGAGAGCGCCGTCTCCATCGTCGACCTGGACGGCCTGCGGGGCATCGTGGCGGGCGTGAACGTGAAGCTCGCCAAGTGCGGCGGGGTCGGCGCCGCGGCGCGGATGCTGGCCCGGGCGCGCGAGCTCGGGTTCCGGACGTTCCTCGGCTGCATGGAGGAGACGAGCGTCGGCATCGCCGCCTCGGCCGCCGTGGCGAGCCTGGCGGAGTGGGTCGATCTCGACGGCTGCCTCCTGATCGCCGACGAGCCGTTCGAGGGGCTCGAGCTCGACGACGCGTGCCGCTGGCAGCTCGGCGACGCGCCGGGCCTCGGCGTCTCGCGGCGGCTCGGCCGCTTCGAGTCGGCGATGACCCCGGAGGTCAGCCCAGGCTGATCGCGACGAGGAGCGCGGCGAGGGCGCCGGCGGCGGCATGGCGCCAGGCGTTGGCGATGTATTCGCGGCGCGGCGTCTCGCGGCCCACCGCGGCGGCCACGGAGCGGCAGAGCATCGTCGCGAGCGAGCCGTGCGGTCCGCCCGCCGAGGGCCATGCCGACCGAGGCAGCGGCGACCGCCGCGACGTCGAGCGTCAGGAGGCGCTCACCGCGAGCCAGATGAGACAGGTCCCGATGGCCCGCCGCAGCGGGTCGCCGACCCGGCTGACGGCCCGGGCCACGGCCGCGCTCCAGCCCAGGACGTCGAGGGCGGCGGCGAGCGGCGGCAGGACGAGGACGAGGACGAGCGGGTCCCGCAGGCGGCCGCGGGGCGCGCCGGCCGGGAGGGATGCGACGAGCGCGGCGGCTGTCTCAACGGCCGTCGCAACGGCCGTCCGGCCATGCCTCATCGTACCGGCCCCGCGGGCCGCCGCTCGTCGGGCGGCGGCAGCTCGTCGCGGACCGCCGCGTCGACCGCCCGGGCGAGGGCCAGCAGCTCGAACCAGCCGAGCGGGTCGCTCGCGGCCCGGGCGTCGGCGACCTTGCGGTCTGCGAGCTCCCGGAGCGCACCCAGCGTCCGGGTCGGGTGGCCGAGGGCCAGGACTCGGGCGGCCGTCCGGCCGAGGACGACTTCCGGCGGCAGGAACTGGCGATGGGCCCCGGGACCGGGCCGGCGGTCAGGCCGCAGCACGCCCTGGGTCTCGAGATAGCGGACCATGCGGGGGCTCAGGCCGAGCAGCTCGGCCGAGGCTCCCATGGGCAGCCGGTCGTCCCGTTCGGGCGACCGGTCGATCGGATCGTCCATGCGCTGAGCCTACCACAAGCCTGTCAGTTATAGAGCTGAACCACGAAGCAGTACATGACATGAGAATGTCTTGCCAGCCGGCCGATCCGGGTGTGGATAAGTTGGTGGAACAGTTCGTGGACAAACCCCCTTCCCGGCCTGCCCGGGAGGCTCCTAGCATGTCCACGCCGCCGGTCCCGGCGGGCCCGACCGAGGGGACTCGGGCCCGCCCCGCAGGGCCGCCACCGTTCGCCACCGCCACCCACGCAAGGAGGGCCGACCATCGATGGATCGTCTACGACCCGAAGACGGGTCGAACCAGGAGGCCCTCGACTTCGTCCGCTACTGCTACCGCCGCCGTCGGACCGGCTGGCCGGAGCTGTATGACGAGATGTGCCACGTCGCCAGCCGTGCCCTCTACAGGGGCTGGGGGTTCGCGGAGCTGGCCGAGCGAGGCATCGGGTTCAGCCTCTTCGAGACGGCACGTCTGGCCGGTCTGGTCGGGCAGGTCTGCCGCGAGGAGGCGGAACGTCGCGCACACGCCCCGGTCGCGGTGATGGGCCCGCGCCGGGAGCGTGAGACCGGCGGGCCCGAGGGGACCGTGGAGCGCCCCGTGACAGAGCCCGAGACGGCGCCGCTGCGCCTGGTCGCCGTCCCGGCCGGAGCCCGGTAGGCAAGCACCGAGGCTCCCGAACCGTCGCCATCATCCCCCGGTCCTCGTGGCCGGGAACGACGATCCCCCGGTCGGCTGACCGGGGGATCTCGATTCGGCTCCGGCTCGGTCGACCGCCGTCGGTGCGTCAGGCGCGGATCCGGCGCCGCGCCATCTCGCCCTCGATCTGGCGCTCGGCCTCGACGTAGCGATCGATCTGCTCGCGGACCTGGTTCGCCTCGGGGACGTAGAGGTGGACCTGCTGCTGGAGGATGTAGCTCATCCGCCGGCTCGTCATCCGCACGTGGTCGAGGTTCTTCATCAGGACCAGCGGGTCCATCGCCGCGAGGTCGCGCGAGTCGTACATCGGCTTCATGGGCCGCATTCTAGCCGCGCGCCGCGCGTCGGCGAGCGGGGCCGTCGCGACCGGCGACCCGGGGCGGGCCGCCCGTGGCGGCCTCGGCCGCGACGGGCGACACTACGACCCTGATGGAGCACGGCGCGGGCGGGCCAGGCGCGGAGCGCGCTCCGGCCGAGTTGGAGGATCTCCGGTCGTCCGAGCGGGGCGGCTACGAGTCGAGCCTCGTCCGGCGCGGCGGGGGACGATCGCTGGTCGCGGCGGGCCTGGCCTCGCTCGTCGCCCTGCTGGGCGGGCTGCTCTGGCTCGGCCAGGTGGCGCCGTCCGGCGTCCCGCTCGTCCCCAGCCGGGCGACAGCGGCGCCGACCGCTCCACCTCCGGCCCCCACGACCCCGGTCCGGCCCGCGCCGTCGCCTGGCCTCGAGGGCGTCGGCGAGGCGAGCGGGGTGCCGTACCCGACCGCGGACCTGCCGGCGGAGGCCGTCCGCAGCGTGCCGCTGCCGGACGGCCTGCTGCCGATCGGCCAGCCCGTCGCGGACGCCTCGCGCGTGCTGTTCCTCGGCCGCGACGAGACGGCCGGCGTGACGGGCCTCTACCTCGTCGACGTGCTCACCGGGGAACTCGGGACGCTGGCCGCGGTCAGCGGTCCCGGCGACGGCCTGCGGAGCCCCCAGCTGCGGGGCGACCGGGTCGTCTGGCTCGAGACGCACTGCGCCTCCCCGAACCCGCTGTTCGTCCGACCCTCGTGCCGATCGGCCATCGACTGGACCGTCGTCGAGCTCGATCTCGCAACCGGGGACCGCTGGGACGTAGCGCGCGGCCAGAGCTCGCGGACCGCCGACGTCCCGCCGGGCTCGCTGCTCGATCGACCCGCCGTGCCGGTCGTCGCGCTCGACGACGATCATGTCGCCTACTCGGAGGAGGCCCCGCCGACGGCGGACCGGCCGGACGCCTGGCAGGTCGTCGTCCGCTGGCTCGCCGACCGCTCCATCGTGCGGACCGTCCCCGCCGCCGGCCCCGTGCGGTCCCTTGCCCTGACCGGCTCGACCGTCGCCTTCGACGAGGCGACCGCCGGCAGCAGCCGCCTCGTCGTCGCGGCCGCCGGCCGGATGACGCCCGTCGTCCTCGGCTCGGACGTCGTCGGGGTCGTCGCGGCGGGCGACCGGATCGGC
>DASVYJ010000073.1:0-2425 GCA_036392215.1 Candidatus Limnocylindrales bacterium
CTGGTCATCCGGTAGCTCCTGCGGTCGCGCCGGCCGCGGGTAGGTTGGCTGGCGCGCCAGGATTCGAACCTGGAACCCCCTGATCCAGAGTCAGGTGCTCTACCGTTGAGCCACGCGCCAGCGGAGGCCGACGACATGGTAGCAGGGACCATGGAGGCCAGCCGTTGCGCCGTTGGAGGGGGGCCGCTCGTCGGCACTGCGCTCTTGACAGTGCGGGGTCGGGCGCAGGGAGCAGGGAGGGTTTGCGGATGGAGCGGCAGGGCGACTGGGAGCGATACGGGCGCGCCCTGACGGCGGCGATGGCCGAGGTCCTCGGCGAGCTGCCCGAGGAGGCGCGGGCCCATGCCCTCGAGACGGCAGACTACTGGCTGAGCGTCGGCCTGGCGATCGGCCTGGAGCGGCCGGCCGACGGCCGACGGCTGCTGGCGCTCATCGAGGCCGACCAGCGTGAGCTCGGCGCGCTGCTGGAGGACGGCGCGGCCTTCCTGGACGAGGCCCTGGCGTGAGGCGGCGGCGCGGCCTCGTCTCGCAGCTCTACCGGACGGCGCGGCTGGCGAACGACGTGTCCGCGCTCGCGTCGGGCAACCCGAGCCGGGTCGCGAGGCGAGCACGGAACCGGATCGTCGGCCGAGCGCTGGGGCGGGCGGGCCTCTGGCGCCTGCTCTGGGGCCGATAGTCGCCACGGCTGAGTTCTTCCGCGAACCCACGGAGCCGAGGGGGACGGCCAGGAGCAGACGGCAGGCGGCAACGGGGACTGCGTATCTGCCTGCGTCCCGGCTAGCCCCACGGGGGGTTCTGGCAGGCAGGCAGCGACGAGGCGGGGATGTCGCCCAGCGAGACCGACGCCGAGCCGGCGGCGGCGATGACGACGCTCACGGTCCCCGCGTAGCCGCGCGGCGTGGTGATCTTGATCGCTCCGGTGAACGGTGCGACGCCGGGCGGGGGTGTGGCCGCCTCTTGGGTCCGCATCGCGGTGGCCGTGATCCGCGACGAGTCGCAGGCGGGGATGTCCTGCCCCAGGACGAAGACCGGGGCGAGGGTCCGGTTGTAGATCAGGACGGAGAATCGCGTGTCGGCCGACGTCGGCGGTTGCCGGATGCCGGCGCAAGCCGCGAGCAGGATCACGCCTCCGAGCAGCAGGCCGGCCTCACGCAGCGCGAACCTCGACGTGACCATCGCTGAGCGCGATGCTCGGCGTGGGGCGAGGCCACGTCAAGGTCCATCCGGTGCTCGACGGTGACCCGCCTCTCCCCGCGCAGCGGGCCCGAACCGGCCGTCGAGCGTCAGGAGGCCGCGGCGACGCGGAGACTGCGGACGATCGGCTCGGCGACGCCGAGGAACGAGGCGAACTGGCTGCCCTCGAAGTCGTCGATGTCGGCGATGAGCGTGCTGCCGTCGGCCAGGTCCAGCAGGTACAGCCGCAGCCGCTCCCCGCCGGCGATGACCCAGCGGAGGCCGGACGCCGTCCCGACGAACAGCGGGACGCTCGGGATCCCGTTGGCGAACGGACACGCGGTCGTCCAGCCCGGGGCGATGGAGACGTCCACCGACGTGCCGCGCAGGCCGCCGACCGTCTCGATCCGGGGGCTGCCCACGGTGAGCCCCTTGAGCGAGCGGATCCAGGCCAGCAGCGCCACGCTGCTCGTGCCGATCCCCGGTTGGGCGGCGGTGGGACAGGCCGCGTCCTGCGAGGCGGCCGCGACGCCGTGGAAGAGATGGACGCCGACGACGTCCTGGTCGGCTGGCCGGAGCTGGAAGTAGTCGGCCGAGTCGGTGGCGAGGACCCAGCCCGCCGGGACGGTGAGCGTGACTGCGGGCTGGAAGCTCGACGAGCGGACCGAGCCGGGCGCCAGGGTCACCTCGGCCGAGGCCTTGGGTGAGACGCTCGCGGCGGAGCCGCCGCAGGCGGCGAGGACGACGCTCACGAGAGCGACGGCGGCGAGCGCGATGGCCCCGCGACGCATGGTCGGCCTCAGCCGCCCTTCGCCTGGACCTTGGCCCAGGTGTCCTTGAGGGTGACGGTCCGGTCGAAGACGGGCCTGCCGGGTCGGGAATCCGGGTCCGGGCAGAAGTAGCCGAGCCGCTCGAACTGGAGCGTCTCGCCGATCGGCGTCTCGGCCGCCGACGGTTCCACCAGCGCGTCGGCCAGGACCGTCTCGGAGTCCGGGTTCAGGTCCGCGAACAGGTCGCCGTCGGCCCCCGGGTCCGGTCGGCTGAAGAGGTGCTCGTAGAGGCGGACCTCGGCCGGCAGGGCGTGCGCCGCCGACAGCCAGTGGAGCGTCGCCTTCGGCCGTCGGCCGTCCGGGGCGTCGCCGCCGCGGGTCGCGGGGTCGTAGGTGCAGCGGAGCTCGGCGACCTCGCCGGCGGCGTCCTTGACCACCTCCCGGCAGGTGATGAAGTAGGCCGAGCGGAGGCGGACCTCCCG
>DASVYJ010000074.1:0-7149 GCA_036392215.1 Candidatus Limnocylindrales bacterium
GCCGGCGGCGGGCGCCGCCACGGCCGGGCCATGGCGCAGCACGGGCTCCACCTCCCCGCCCTGGGCCCCGACGCCGGGGACGAGGAACGCGGCGCCGGGCGCGACGAGGCGCACGGCCGCGAGCTCGGCGGGCGCGGTCGCCCCCACGACGAGGCCGACCGTGCCGCCCGGGCCCCAGCTCCCCGCCAGGCGGGCGACGCGCGCGTAGAGCGGCTC
The DNA here is from genome assembly GCA_036392215.1 of Candidatus Limnocylindrales bacterium. Classification (GTDB taxonomy): domain Bacteria; phylum Chloroflexota; class Limnocylindria; order Limnocylindrales; family CSP1-4; genus JAJYJO01. The sequence continues at coordinate 217 of DASVYJ010000074.1, forward strand.
GGCGGGGACGTCACGACCCGGATCCGCCTCGACGACGAGCCCCTGCAGCTCCCCGGCGCCGGGGTTCGACGTCCGGCAGAGCAGATACGCGAACCGGTCGAGGCGGGCCAGCAGCGGCTCGATCGCCTCCGCCCCGAGGTACGGGCTGGCGGTGACGGCGTCCGCCCCGAGCGCGTCGTACAGGGCGACGGCCTGCCGGGCGGCCGTCGAGCCGATGTCGCCCCGCTTCGCGTCGGCGACGAACGGGACGTCCGACGGGACGACGGCGCGGACCCGCTCCAGGGCAGCCAGGCCGGCCGACCCGAAGGCCTCGAAGAAGGCAAGGTTCGCCTTGACCGCGGCGGCGAGGGGCGCGGCCGCCTCGATGAGCAGGCGGGCGAACGCCTCCACCCCGCGCAGGTCCGCCGGAAAGCCCTCGGGCAGGGCCTCCGGCTGCGGGTCGATGCCCAGGCAGAGGACCGTGCCTGCCGCGCCGCTCCGGGCCGCGAGCCGTTCGAGGTAGCTCGACCGTCCGGCCGTCGCCTGGGGGCCGCCCACCGTCACGACGGCGGCGCGGACGCGCTCGCCGCGGCGCCGGAGGGCGCGGCCGGCGTCGGGCTCGGCAGCTGGTCGGCCGGGATGTACCAGGCCGCCTTCGAGGCCCCGTCCAGGCCCGACTGCTCGGTCAGGTCGACCTGCTCGGCCAGCGTCCAGCCCGGCGCGGTCCCGCCGAGCTTGACCAGCTTCAGATCGACGATCTGGCCGGCCAGGTGCATGTAGATGAGCTCGTCGCCGGCCGGCGACCAGGTCGGGCTCCAGGAACGGCCGTCCCCGGTGATCTGGATGAGCTCGCGGCCTGTCGCCGCGTCGAGGATGACCACGTCGGTCCCGAAGAGGCCCGTCCGCGTCGCCGCGATGTAGCGGCCGTCGGGCGACCAGGAGGGGTTCGTGTAGCCGGGCCCGGAGACGGTCCGCACTTTCTTCGTCGCCAGGTCGTAGACGTCGATCGTGGGCGTCCCCTTCGCCCCGTCGTGGGCGTTCATCACGAAGGCGACCGCCTTGCCGTCGGGCCGCCAGGCCGGATCCTGGTGGCCGAGCGGGGCGTTCTCGGAGATCGGCGCGAGGCTGAGCTTCTTCGTCGCCAGATCGAGGAACTGGAGGACGACGTCCTGCCGGGTCGGGTCGGGCGCGTCGGAGACGAGGGCGAGCGTCCGCCCGTCCGGCGAGACGGCGGGCTGGCGGTACCAGGAGAACCAGGTGTATGCGCCGCCGCCGCTGTGGTAGAGGCCCGACAGCAGTTCCTGGCGCCCGCTGCCGTCGGGCCTGATGCGCTCCACGATCGGGTACGTCAGGCGGTAGTCCGTCACCCCGTCCTGGCCCGGGAAGTGTCCCGTCCCGGTCCGCGTCTCGATGAAGTAGAGCCACTGGCCATCCGGCGACCAGGTCGGCATCGAGTCGTGGCCGGTCCCCGTCAACTGGCGGGTGTCCGTGCCGGTCTGGAGCCAGAGATTGCCTGCCTTGACATAGACGACGCTCCCGGCGACGGACGCCTGCGGGTTGGTGATGACGACGTTCGACGGGGCGGGCGTCGCCCCCGCGGCGCCGCCGTCGCCGGGACGCCCGGGGACGAGCAGCGTGACGAGGCGGCCGTTGAACAGGCCGACGGTCAGCAGGGCGACCACGACGAGGCCCGCCGCGGCGAGCAGCGGCGCGGCCAGCGACGCCCCGGGCAGGATGCCGTAGGGGTCGCGGGCGGTGGGTCGCCGGTCCCGGGTCATCGGCTCAGCCCGGGGCGGGCGCGGCGGCGTGGAAGCCGGCCGGGGCGACGTCGCGGATCTCGAGCTGGAGCGACTCGAAGCCCCCGAACCGGCGGCTCACGAGCCGGGCCGCGACGTCCACCAGGTCGCCCTCCCCGACCGTCTCGGCCAGGTCGGCCCGGTCGAAGGCGATGCCGTCGAGGACGTCCCGATCCCGCCGCAGCGTGAGTTGCGTGTGGCCGCCGGTGGCCGGGCGGACCCGTGTCACCCGCAGGCCGAGGACGGCCACGAGTGGGTCCGGGTTGCCGGGGCCCGTCGGCGCGAGCGTGGCCAGCTCGCGGAGCAGGGCATAGTCGACCTGGGCGGCCGGCAGGGCGAGGTCGAGGCGCAGCTCGGGCCCCGCCTCGGGCGCGACGTGGGCGGCGGCGAGGGCCAGGAACCGCTCCTCGAACGCGGCCCAGCGCTCGACCGGCAGCTCGAAGCCCGCCGCGCCGGCATGGCCGCCGTAGCGCAGGAACAGCTCGCCGCAGGCCTGGAGGCCGCGGGCCAGGTCGAAGCCGCCGCCGCCCCGGCACGAGGCGCGCAGGACGTCGCCGACCTGCGTCGCGACGACGGCGGGCCGGCCCCGCTCCTCGGCGAGGCGCCCGGCCACCAGGCCGATGACGCCGACCGGCCACGTCCCGCGGACGAGGACAGCGGGCGGGCTGCCATCGCCGAGCGCCTCGCGGGCCTCCGCGAGGGCCTGGCGGGTCAGGTCGCGTCGGGTCAGGTTCGAGGCCTCGAGCGCCTCGGCCAGCGCGGCCGCCTCGGCGGGGTCCTCGGCGAGCAGGAGCCGGGCCGCCTCCATCGCCTCGCCCACCCGGCCCGCAGCGTTGAGGCGGGGCGCGATGACGAAGCCGACCGTCTCGAGGTCGGCGGCCACGGGCGCGATGCCCGCCCGGGCGAGGAGGGCGGCCAGGCCGGGCCGAGGTGCCCGGCGCAGGTGCTCGAGGCCGAGCCGGGCGATCGCCCGGTTCTCGCCGACGATCGGGGCGACGTCGGCCACCGTGCCGACCGTCGCGAGCTCTGCCAGCTCGGCGAGCTCCGCAAGCCCGGCGCGCTCCGCAAGCCCGGCGGCTCCCGCGACCGCTCCGCGGCCGTCCGGCCCGGCGTTCGCGTCGCCCAGCCCGAGGAGCAGCTGGGCGACCTTGAGGGCGACGCCGCTCCCTGCGAGCCGCGCGTCGGGGTAGCCGCTGTCGGGACGGTGGGGATTGACCACGGCGACGGCCGGCGGCAGCTCCGGTGGGACGTGGTGGTGGTCCGTGACGATCACGTCGATGCCCCGCGCGGCTGCGACCCTGATCTCCGGCCCACTGCTCGTGCCCGTGTCCACCGTCACGATGAGCGTGCGGTCGTCGGCCGCGGCCGCCTCGACCGCGGCGAGGGAGAGGCCGTGGCCCTCGTCGAGCCGGTTCGGGACGTACGGCGCCACGTCGAGGCCGAGCCGCCGGAGGGCCAGCACGAGGATCGTCAGGCCGGTCAGCCCATCGGCGTCGAAGTCGCCGAACACCATCACCCGCTCGCCCGTCGCACGCGCCCGGCCGATCCGCGCCGCGAGCGCGTCGGCGTCCGGCAGCAGCCGCGGGTCGTGCAGGCCGCGATCCGGCGGGGCGAAGAACGAGGCGAGGTCCGGCGTCCCGCAGACGCCCCGCCCGGCGAGCAGGCCGAGCAGCCGCTCCGAGAGCCCGAGCTCCTGCCCGAAGGCCCGACAGGCGTCGTCGAGGACGACGGGCTCCGGGAAGCGCCAGCGGTAGCGGGGCAGGAGCGGCGGCCGGGCCGCCGCCGTCAGGACGGGGGGAGATTCGACCATCGCCGTCAGGATGCCATGCCGGTCGGCCTCGGACCCCGGAAGGCTGCCGCCGCGACCGACACGGCCGACAGGCCGCTCAGGCCGAGGCGCGGCGGGCGGGGCGCGCGGCGAGCTGGGCCGCCCGCCGACGCTCCTCCCAGAGCGTCCAGTCGACGAGGAGCGGGCTGGCGTTGAAGATCGACGAGTAGGTCCCCGAGATGATCCCGATCAGCAGGGCCAGCACGAAGAAGCGGATCGACGGCCCCGAGAAGAGGAGCAGCGCGAGCAGCGTCAGGACCACGGTGAAGCTCGTGTTGATCGACCGCCCGAACGTCTGCAGGATCGAATGGTTGACGATCCGGTCGAACGGCTCACCGGCATGGCGGGCCCGGTTCTCGCGGATCCGGTCGAAGACGACGATCGTGTCGTGGACGCTGAAGCCGATGACGGTCAGCATCGCCGTCACGAACAGGGCGTCCACCTCCACCCCGAAGAGCGTGCCCATGATCGCGAACAGGCCGACGACCACGATGACGTCGTGGATGAGCGCCGTGATCGCGGTCACGCCCATCTTCACGTCGTGGAAGCGGAGGGTGATCCAGAGCAGGATGCCGATCGAGCCGAGGATGACCAGCAGGATGGCCTGCGTCGTCAGCTCGGAGCTGATGACCGGCCCGATGGTCGTCGTCTGGTTGACGCCGCTGATCGGCCCCAGCTTGGCCTGGAGCGCGGTCGCCAGCTTGCCCAGCTCGCCCGTCGTCGGGACGGCGTTCGGGTTGGGCGTCGGCGTCGGTGAGGGCGCGGGCGAGGTCACCGCGGCGGCTCCCGAGGCGGAGGCGCCCGGCGAGCCCGAGGCGGCGGCCGAGGCAGACGGTGCGGCCGACGCGGCGGCGGACGCCGACGGCGCGCTCGAGGCGGACGCGGCGGCCGATCCGGAGGCGCCCGGCGAGCCCGAGGCGGACGGCGACGGGTTGACGCTCGGGATGGGCGTCGGGCTCGGCTGCGCCTGCAGCCCGATCGGCTTCGTCCGGATGAGCAGGTAGCCGTTGTCGGTCCGCGTCACCGTCGAGTCGGCGTAGCCCTGCTGGGCGAGGACCGCCTTCACGTCGACCGGCTGGACGTTCGCGTCCGCGAACTTGATGGACCAGAGCGTGCCACCGGTGTAGTCGATCGAGAACTTGAGCCCGACCGCGTCGCCCGTGAGCGGCGTCAGGACGATGAAGAGGAAGCCCGGGACGACGATGAGGGCGCTGAACAGGTAGAACCAGAGGCGCTTGCCGATGACGTCAAACACGACCGCGCGCCTCGCCTCGCAGGGCGGCCCGGCCGACCGGCCGCGCCAGGAACTCCTCGTCGGTCACCCCGTACAGCCACGCCTTGCGAGTCGAGTCGAGCCGGACGACGTAGCGCAGCAGGGTCCGCGACATGGTGACGGCGGTGAACATCGAGGTCAGCACGCCGATGATCAGGACGAGGGCGAAGCCGCGGATCGTGGACGAGCCGAACCAGTAGAGGATGCCGGCCGTGATGAGGCTCGACACGTTCGAGTCGAGGATCGAGTTCCAGGCCCGGTTGAAGCCCGCCTCGATCGCCGCGGGCAGGGTCTTGCCGACCCGCAGCTCTTCCTTGGTCCGCTCGAAGATCAGGATGTTCGCGTCCACCGCCATGCCCACCGACAGGACGAAGCCGGCGATACCGGCCAGGGTCAGGGTCACGGGGATGAAGCGGAAGATCGCGTAGACCACGAGGGCGTAGTAGATCAGCGCGGTATCCGCCACCAGCCCCGGCAGGCGGTAGTAGATGAGCATGAAGATGAGGACGAGGCCGATGCCGATGATCCCGCCGAGCAGGCCGTGGGTCAGGTCGAAGCCGGCGAGCGTCGAGCCGACCTGGGCGACCTGGACCTCATGGATCGGGAACGGCAGCGAGCCGTAGCGCAGGATCGTCACGAGCTGGTTCATCTGGGCGGTGGTGAAGCTGCCGCTGATGACGCCCTTGCCGTCGGTGATCGGCTGCTTGATGTACGGCGCCGACTGGACCACGCCGTCGAGGACGATGGCGAAGAACTCGTTGACGTGGCTCGTCGTGTACTGGGCGAACTTGGTGGCGGCGTCGCCCTTGAGGGTGAACGACACGCCGCGCTGGCCGGTCGTGCTGTCGTAGCTCGGCTGGACGCCCGAGGGGTCGAGCGCGGCGCCGTTGAAGAGGGCCGTCGGCAGGAGCGTCGGGTCGAGCTTGGCGCCCTGGGTCACGCTCTTGCTGCCGGGCGCGCTCACCGTCCCGTACTGGTCCTTGGGCAGCGGCACGAACTCCAGATCGCCCGTCTGGCCGACGAGATCGCGGATCTGCTGGGCGTTGGCCGCCCCGGGGACCTCGACGACGACGCGGTCGCTGCCCTGCGTCTGGACGACCGGCTCGGTGACGCCCGTCGAGTTGACCCGGTTCTCGATGATCGTCCGGATCGTGCTCATGTCCGCGGAGCCGGGGTTCTTCGTCCCGTTGGGGCCCTGCACGGGGAGCGCCTGGTACTCGACGCGCAGCCCGCCCTGGAGATCCAGGCCGAGCTTGGTCTCGACCGTCCGCCAGTTGCCGTCGGGGTCGCCGACGATCGGGATCTTCAGGTTCGGCCAGAAGTCCACGACGAGCGCGGCAAGGCCGATGAGCACGATGAGGATGGGGGCTGCACGTCGCACGGGAGGGGATGATAGCAGGGCTCCCCTGCCCCGCGCCCGCCGCGGCGACCCCACCTTGCAGCCGCGTTGCAGGGACGCGCCGGGACGCGCGAGCAGGCCGGTTCGGCGGCCCCTTGGCCCCTGCCGCGGTCCGCCTTACCTCAGAGGTTCATTCCTGACCACTTCCGGACGACGGCGGTCGAACCCGTACCCCTGGCGTAAGGTTCCGGCGGTTCCGGCGGCCGGCTCCGTCAAGGCGTTCCGCCTGACGTACGGTTCCGGCCCGAAGGCGACCGAGGGTGTCAGGAACGTACGTGTGACGTAAGCCGGTAGGGCCAGCACCGGTGTCGCCGCGCTCGATACCATCAGCCGATCCATGGCCGACCCGACGCGCGACAGCGAGCCCGACCCGCAGAACGCTCCCGAGAGCGACGCTGCGTCCCCCGACGGCCACGACACCGCTGGAGCGGCCGCCCCTGGCGCCGCGGCCGCTGCCCGCCCGGCCGCCGCAACCGACACGGCGGCCGCTCCCACACCGCCCGAGGTTGCGGACGATCCCGACCTGCCCGCCCTGCTCGCCGCCCTGGCCGAGACCGAGGCCGACTTCGCCGCCTGGCAGGCCCGCATCGACCAGGCCTTCAAAGCCCACATCGACCCGGTCCGCGCCTTCAACGAGGGCCGGCCGTCCGACTTCCTG
>DASVYJ010000075.1:0-24336 GCA_036392215.1 Candidatus Limnocylindrales bacterium
TGTCGGCTCCGCAGGCCTGGCTGGCCGCCGCGGCGGGCACCGGCGCCAGCATGGCCCCTGCGAGCAGCAACGGGACGGTCGAGGCGAGCATCCGCCTCATCGGACTCCTCCCGGGACGCCTGCGCGGGCCGGGTTCGCCAGTGGCTCGGCGCGGCCGGGGCGGCCAGCGAAGGGGCCACGCGTCGTCGCCTCCCGCTGATGGCCGGCAGTGTCCGCTCCCGCTCCCGAGCGCGGCTATCGGGGAACCGACGGCCGGACGGTCAGCCTGGCGTCAGGTGCCTGGAGGTCACCTACCCCGGCCGACTACGGCGCGAGGCGCTCGGCCAGGAAGCGCATGGCGATCGGGTAGCGGTACTCGATGCCGCCATGCCGGGCGTCGAACAGCTCGAAGAACGGCGCCGGTGCGCCCGCCGCGGCGAGGGCTCGGCGGTAGGCCTCGGCGCCGAGGTCGAGGAAGTACTCGTCGCGCGTCCCGGCATCGATGTAGATCGCCCGCAGGCCCCGGACCGCCTCCGCGTGCCGGGGCACCATCCGGACGGGGTCCCAGGCCAGCCAGCGCTCCCAGACGTCCGGGACCAGCGCCCCGGTCAGCGGATCGAACGGCAGGCGGATGGTGCCGTCCGCTTCAGCGGAGTAACACGCTGCCATGGCGTACTCGTTGACGAGGATCGCGTCGCTGGTCCGGGTCATGGCCGGGCGGGAGCGGAAGTCGGCCCAGAAGCGCTCGAACGAGCCGTCGTACTGGTCACGGAGCGCCCTGGCGGCCTGGGGGAACTCGGGCAGGTAGCAGCACTCGAACAGGGCGTCGCCGGCGTGGGTCGCGAGGCCGCCGAACAGGTCGGGCCGGAGCATCGGCGTCACCATCGCCCCGTAGCCGCCCGACGACTTGCCGGTCACGCCCCGGTGCGCGGGCTCCGCCAGCGTCCGGTAGCGCCGGTCGACCCAGGGCACGACCTCCTCGCAGAGGTAGGTGTGGTAGCGCCCGGTCCCCGGTGAGTCGAGGAACTGGCTGCCGCCGACGGAGGTCCAGCAATCGACGAAGACGACGATGGCAGGTGGAGGCGGCTCCACTGCGGCGGCGCCCTCCAGGCCCTCCCCGGCGAAGAGGGCGTCGACGCGCTCGAGGACGGTCGGGCGGAAGGCGCTGCGGTTGCGCCACATGTCCAGCTGGCCGGTCATCCCCTGGAGCACGTAGATCACCGGATAGCGGCTGGCCGCCTCGCCGTCGTAGCCCGGAGGCAGGTAGACCCAGAGCGGCCGCTCCGAGGGGTCGTCGAGGGGATTGCCGCGCAGGGCGGCGCTCTCGATCGTCGCCTCCTCGAGGCGGCCGGCGAACCGGCGGGACCAGGGCTGCATCCGAACCTCCGCTGTCTCGAGCGCCGACGCCGCGCTCCCTCGACGGTATCAGCCCCGGAGAGGGCGGACCCGCCGGCCGAGCGGCAAGCCTGCCGAGCGGGCGGCGGGTGGTGGGCGGCGGCGATCCGCTCAGCTCGCGTCCTCGGCCGTCGGAACGACGACGATGTAGCGCCCGACCAGGGAGGAGTCGGCCCCGGGCTGTGCTTCGTACTCCCCCACCTCGGGATCGAGGATCGCCCGCGGCAGGAAGGTGCCGGGGCGTACGACGAGGTGGAGCCGGCCCGGCCGCGGATAGAGCGGGTCGACCAGGGCGGCAGCCGCGACACGAGCGCCCGGAGCCGCCGAGGCGAGCTCGTAGCCCGTCAGCAGGACGGCATGCCGGCCATGATGGACGAGCAGGCCGGCGGGTCGGCCGGTGGCCCACATCGCCCGGGCCGCCGCTGCGAGCGCCGAGTCGAGATCCGGCGCGGCGACGACGGCATACCGGCCCGCGCCCACCGCTCGCAGGGCCGCCGCCCAGCCGTACGGGTCTGCGCCGCCATCCGTGACGTCGCGGGAGCGAGCCTGCGCCAGCGCCAGGTAGGCCGCCTGGTTGACGCCGCTCGTGTCGTCCTCGCTCAGCGCGAGGTTGCGCATCATCTGGACGGAGGCCCCGACGCACAGCTTCATCGTCGCCTGGCTGGCGAAGGCCCGCGGCCGCCACAGGTCGAGCCGCCGAGAAGACCCCTCGCCGAGCGGCCGTGACGACGTGCTTGCCGCCGACCCCGGGCGCGCGGCGCCCACGACCCGCGAGCGCGTCTCGACCGCCGCGAGGGCAGGCTCGACCGGGATCGGCGAGATGGCCGAAGCGCTGTGCAGCGCGGGGCCCGCGGCCGCGAGCGAAGGCTCGACGGCAGCGAGGGCCACGACGGCGACCGCCGTGACGGGGAGGAACCGGGCGAGCAGCGGACCGCGCCGCCCGATCACCGAGCGACGCGTCGTCGTCCCCGTCTCGCTGGTGCCCGTCCCGGTGGTCCCGTGCATCGCCCCTGCCTCCTGGTCCCGCGGCTCATCGCGCGTTCGACGGTAGGCAGCGGCGCCCCGCGGGCCATCCGGCCTGGACTCCCGGTCGAGCTCGCGCGACCCCCTAGACCGCGGCCCGGAGGCCCCTGTTCGCCCGATGTCCTCCCACGCTGCGCGGCCCTCGTCGCTGTCGCTGTAGGGGTCCGCGTCCGCGACGGGCACGTCGGGGCGCCGGAGGGGCGCCGAGGCCGAGGCGGAGGCCACCGGGTCCGCGCAGCGAGCCGTCGGGCCGGTTGGGTATACAGTCAGGAGGTCCGCCTCGAATCCCGCCGGCGACAGCCCAGCCGGCGGCGACCCAGCACCCGGAGCCACATGCCGCGCCGCATCTTCGAGTTCGATCCGCCCGACCGCTTCGTCGCCGACGCCGTCGGTCGACCGGGCCAGCGCACCTTCTACCTCCAGGCCAGCCGCGGTCGGACGGTCGTGACCGTCGCCCTCGAGAAGGCCCAGGTCGCCGTCCTCGCCGAGCGATTGGCGCTCCTGCTCGCCCAGCTGCGGGACGGGGGCGTGGCCCTGCCGGTGGCGGCTGCGGCCGACGGTGGCCCGCTCATCGAGCCGATCCGCGAGGAGTTCCGGGTCGGGACCCTGACGATGGCCTGGGACCCCGCGGCCGAGCGGGTGATCCTGGAAGCGCGGGCGATGCCCGAGGTGGAGGTCGACCTCGACGAGGTCATCGCCGCGGCGACCAGCGGTCTCGACGCCGACGAGGTCGATGAGGACGACGAGGACGAGGTCCAGGCGGGACTCGAAGCGGCCGACGAGACCGAGTCCGACGAGGACGAGGAGACGGACATGGTCCGCGTCCGGCTCGCACCCCGCGATGCCCTCGCCTTCGCCGAGCGGGCGGCTCGGGTCGTCGCCGCCGGTCGGCCGCCCTGCCCCCTGTGCGGCGCGCCGCTCAATCCCGAGGGGCATCTGTGCCCGCGGCGCAACGGCTACGTCCACTAACCAGCCGGGGCGTCCCGGTGAGCGTCCCGTGAACGAGCGGCGCCGCCTCCCGTGAGCGACCCCGAGCAGCCGGCCCGCCGGCGGCCACCCCCGCAGCGGCGCACCACACGCCCCGCGCTGGGGCGCCGAGCGTCGACCGCCGACGCGGTGGTGGCGCGTGGAGGCGCTCCGGCGAGTGCGACCGCCGGCGTCGTCGAGCTCGACCGCGAGGCGATCCTCGGCCTCCTGGCGAGGGGCCGCCTCGAGCCGGTCGGGCGGCTGGTGGACGCCTCGAACGCGACGCTCTACTGCCAGCTCGAGGGCGACCCCGGGACCGGGATCGGCGCCCTCACCACCGGCTGCGTCTACAAGCCGATCCAGGGCGAGGCACCGCTGTCGGACTTCCCTGACGGCACGCTCGCCTATCGCGAGGTGTCCGCGTACCTGGTCTCGGAGGCGACCGGCTGGGGCATCGTGCCGCCGACCGTCCTGCGCGACGGGCCATTCGGGACGGGGATGGTCCAGCTCTGGATCGAGACCGACCCCGCGGTCGACCTCCTCGAGCTCGCCCGCTCCGACCATCCCGGCCTGCGCCGGATGGCCCTCTTCGACGCGGTCGTCAACAACGCGGACCGCAAGGGCGGCCACCTCCTGCCGATCCCCGGCGGCCACGTCCACGGCGTCGACCACGGCGTCTGTTTCGCGGTCGAGCCGAAGCTCCGGACGATCCTCTGGGGCTGGCGGGGCGCGCCGCTTGCGGACGACGAGTGCGAGACACTGACCCGGCTCCGGCTGGCCCTCGACGGCGAGCTGGGGACGCGGTTGCGCGAGCTCCTCGCCGAGCGGGAAGTGGCCGCGACCGTGGCCAGGCTCGACCGCCTCCTCCGCACCCGCCGCTTCCCGCTGCCTGATCCCCTCCGGCCGGCGATCCCCTGGCCGCCGTTCTGAGGTGGCGTCGGACCGTCGAGGCGGCGATGGTGACGTGAGCGGGTCGCCATCCGGCGAGGCACGATGGACGAAGCTGCGAAGGTGACCACGATGCCGCAGGCCTGCCCGGCCGAGACCCGATGACTCAGCCAGTCCCCTTCTCGCCATCCGTCGAGCCGGACCTCGAGTCGGCCACCGGCCCGTTGGGGGGCCCGATCCCCGACCCTCGACGCGAGCGCGTCGCGGTCCGCGACGGCCTCCGCCTCTCGGTCCTCGCCTGGGAGGGCGCGGCCACGCCGTTCGTCCTCGTCCACGGCCTCGCCTCCAACGCCCGCCTCTGGGAGGGCGTTGGGGTAGCCCTCGCGAGCGCTGGCCACCGGGTCGTCGCCGTGGACCAGCGCGGCCACGGGGAGTCCGACCGCCCGGCCGGCGACTACGGCTTCGAGGCGGTCACCGACGACCTCGCCGCCCTGGTGGAGCGGCTCGGCCTCGATCGGCCCGTCCTCGTCGGCCAATCGTGGGGCGCCGACGTCGTCCTCGAGGCCGCCGTCCGCCGACCCGGTCTCGCCCGCGGCATCGCCTGCGTCGATGGGGCCGTCGCTGACATCGCCGACGCGTTCCCCGACTGGGAGGCCTGCGAGGCCGCTCTCGCCCCGCCGCACCTCGACGGGCTCGCCGCCGACGCCGTGCGCGGGCACGTCGCCGCGGCGCATCCGGACTGGCCGGCCTGGGGGATCGAGGCGGTCCTCGCGAACTTCGACGTCCGGCCGGACGGCACCGTCTCGCCCCGCCTCGCGCGCGACCGCCACCTCGCCATCCTCCGGGCGCTGTGGGAGCACCGTCCGAGCCGGCTGTACCCGCGGCTCACGGTCCCTGCCCTCCTGCTGCCGGCCGAGGGCGCCGACGCCGCGCGGAACGCCACGAGGCGGCAGGCCGTCGCGGCGGCGATCGCCGCCAACCCCCGCGTCGCCATCCGCTGGTTCAGCCCGGCCGACCACGACGTCCACGTCCAGCAGGCCGCGGCCGTCGCGACAGCCCTCCGCACGTGGCTCCTCGAGGTCGTCGACCGATGACGGAGCCGCCGCGCCTCCTGGTCATCATGGGCTCGGGCGAGACGACCCCGACGATGGCCCGCGTCCACCGCGAGGTCCTCGACCGGCTCGGGCCGCGACCGGTCCCGGCGGTCCTGCTCGACACGCCCTACGGGTTCCAGGAGAACGCCGAGGACATCACCGCCCGCGCCCTCGACTACTTCCGGGAGAGCGTGGGCCATCCGCTCGAAGTGGCCGCCTTCCGGACCGCCGACGGCGAGCTCCTCGAGCGCGAGACCGCGCTCGCCCGGGTCCGCGAGGCCCGCTATGTCTTCAGCGGCCCGGGGAGCCCGTCGTACGCCCTGCGGCAGTGGACGGGCAGCGAGATCCCCCGCCTCCTCGCGGACAAGCTCGCTCGCGGCGGCGCCATCGTCGTCGCCAGCGCGGCGGCACTGACGGTCGGCCTGCTGACCGTCCCCGTCTACGAGATCTACAAGGTCGGCGAGCCGCCGCGCTGGCTGCCCGGCCTGGACCTCCTCTCGCCGCTCGGCCTGCGGGCGGCGGTCCTCCCGCACTACGACAACGCCGAGGGAGGGACCCATGACACCCGCTTCTGCTACCTCGGCGAGCGACGCCTCGAGGTCCTGGAGCGCAGATTGCCCGACGATGCCTGGATCCTGGGGATCGACGGGCACACGGCGCTGACGCTCGACCTCGACGCGGGCACGGCCCAGGTGAGCGGGCTCGGCGGCGTGACGGTCCGCCGGGCGGGGCGCAGCCGCGTCCTCGCCGCCGGGGAGCGCGTCGGCCTGGCAGAGCTCGCCGCCATCGCCGACCAGCTGGCCGCCGGCGGGTCGGGTGGAGCGGCAGCCAGACCGGAGCCCGGCCGCCGCGAGGTCGCCGCGCCCACGCCGCCTCGGACCGGCGGCAAGGGCCGCTCCCCGCTCCACGAGACGGTGGCCCGCCTCGAGGCCGACTTCGAGGCCGCCCTCGCCGCCCGGGACGCCCCGGCCGCCGTTCGCGTCGTCCTCGCCACGGCGGAGGCCGTCCAGGCCTGGTCGCGCGACACGGAGGAATCGGGCGAGCTCGAAGCCGCGCGGGCGTCGATGCGCTCGATGATCGTCCGCCTCGGCGAGCTCGCGGTCGCCGGGACGCGCGACCCGCGCGACGCGGTCGCCCCGTTCGTCGACGCCCTCGTGGAGCAGCGGCTGGCGGCCCGGACGGCCCGTGACTGGGCCGCCGCGGACGCGATCCGCGACCGCCTGCTCGCTGCCGGCGTCGAGCTGCACGACACAGCCGACGGGACGACCTGGGACCTCGAGCGGCGGGCCGCGACGCGCTGAGGCGCGGCGGCGCGGTCAGGACGCGAACGTCACCCAGCCCCGTTCGGGTCGGGCGCGTCGGCGGCGGCGGCGGACGGGGCGACCGCCGCGGGCGGCCCGATCCCGGTGCTGCCGGGGCGACCCGTCGGTCGGTCCAGGCCGAGCTCGTGCAGGGTGACGTTCAGGGCCGCCGCGACGGGCACGCCAAGCAACCCGCCCAGGACCCCCCAGTTCGCCAGGCCGACGAGCACGGCGAAGATCGTCACGACCGGGTGGAGGTGGACGGCCCGGCCGATGACGACCGGCATCACCAGCTGATCCTCCACCTGGCGGACGACGACGTAGACGACGAGGACGACGCCGGCCACCGGCGCCCCGCCGTGGGTGAAGGCGATCAGCACGGCGATCGCGGCCGCCACGATCGGCCCGACGAGCGGGATGATCTCGAGGATCCCGGTCAGCAGCCCGGTCGCCAGGGCGTAGGGCAGGTGGAGGATCGGCCCGAGGATGAGGTAGACGACGACCGCGACGAGCCCGATGAGCAGGAGCTGGCCGCGCAGCCAGCGGCCGAGCACCTCGTGGACGCGGCCCGCGACATGGACCGCCCGCTCTCGCTGGTCTCGCTCGAGCAGTCGCAGGGCGTAGGTCCCGAAGCGACCGCCGTCGAGCACGAAGTAGAAGCTCACGATGACGACCAGGAAGGCCTGCAGGGCGTACTCGCCGGCCAGCCGGGCCACGTGGAGCGCGTCGCCGGGCGAGGCGAACAGGCCGCGCAGGGCAGCCTCGAACTGGGTCGCCAGGTCCGCGACCGCGATCCTCTGGCTGCCGACCGTCATCGTCGGTCCGCCGAGCAGGTCGGAGAGCGTGGCGGCCAGGGAGTCGGGGCCGCCGGCCACGAACTCCTCGGCCTCGGTCACGAGCCGGCCGCCGACGGCCCAGGCGACGGCGCCCAGGGCGACGAGGCCGACGGCATAGCCCGCCAGGGCGACGACGCCGCGCGGGAGCCCGGTCCGATGCGCGGCCGCCGTCACGAGCGGCGCGAAGGCGTAGGCCAGGACGGCGGCGATGACGAACGGGCCGAGGACCGAGCGGGCGAGCCAGAGGATGACCAACCCGACGACGACGAGCGCGAGCAGGCGCCGTCGCGCCTGGCTCACCAGGAACGGCGCGGGGACCTGGGCGGGTGACGCCTCGATCGCATGGGGCGGCTGCCGGTCCGTCATGCCGGCAGCGTAGCGCGGCGGTGCACCGCAGCGCGAGAGGGAGGCGCGGGCTCAGGCCCCGGTGGCGCTCCCCATGTCGTCGCGACCGTCCGCGCGACCCGAGGTCGGCGCGGCGGCCCGGGCCCACACGCCGCCCGGCTGCCAGGGGGTCCCGAGCGCGGGCAGGAGCCAGCGGTCAAGGCCGAGCCAGCCGGCGTTCCGCCAGGCCAGCATGACCAGGGCGGCGAGGATGATCCGGATCGGCTTCGCGCTCACCGCGCCCACGAGGAGGTAGTCGGCGTTCATGACGACGCCGAAGAACGCGGCCGCGCCGGTCAGGGCGCCGAGGATGAGGGCGACCCCGACGAGCGTCTCCCCGGCGGCCACGAGGTACGAGAAGGTCCGGGCGTTGGGGATGACGACGTCACGCAGGAACGAGGCGTACCAGCCCTGGACGGCCGCGTTCGGCCCCGTCGTCTTGGCCGGGGCGCCGGTCGCGAACCCCGTCAACGCCGTCCCAGCCTGGCTCCCCGTCCAGAGCGGGGGGTGATCTGCTCGGAACCCGCCTGGACCCGCTCCCAGCCGAGGTAGAGGCGGACGATGAGCCACAGGATCGAGGCGCGGGTGTCGGCGAAGAGGAAGCGCGCGAACGGCGGCTCGCGCAGCTCGTCGGGGCCGTAGATGGGGGCAGCGGCGGTAGCTGCAGCCCAAGCCTGACCCCGCACCAGGGACGGACGGGCCCCGAGGGCCGGACGCGACCTTGCGGAACCGTTGCGGCAGCCGGAAGCGGAGCCGCCGCACGCCCAGCGGCCCACCAGCCCGTGAAGCCTCCCGTCGCGCGGCCCGGGACCGCCACTCGACCCGCCCCGCCGGTGCGCCACGCTAGGCCTGCCCTGCCCCGCGACGGAGGTCCCGAGCCATGCCCGCCCAGACCGCGCCCACACTGGACCGCGAGCGCCTCGGCCGCCTGATGGCGCGCGAGGAAGCGGCCTTCATCGACGCCCACCCCCGCTCGGGCGAGCTGTACCGGCGGGCGAAAGGCTCGCTCCTGGCCGGCGTGCCGATGAACTGGATGGTCAAGTGGGCGGGCGCCTACCCGGTCTTCGTCGCCGAGGCGGAGGGCGCCCACTTCCGCGACGTCGACGGCCACGACTACGTCGACCTGTGCCTCGGCGACACCGGGGCGATGACCGGCCACTCGCCCGCCCCCACCGTCGAGGCCGTCCGTCGCCAGGTCGCCCGCGGGATCACGACGATGCTCCCGTCCGAGGACGCCGCGCTCGTCGGGGAGGAGCTCCAGCGCCGCTTCGGGCTCCACTACTGGCAGTTCACCCTGTCGGCCACCGACGCCAACCGCTTCGCCATCCGGCTCGCCCGGATGCTGACCGGCCGGCGCAAGATCCTCGTCTTCGACTACTGCTACCACGGCTCGGTCGACGAGACGTTCGCCACGATCGTGGACCCGGCGAGCGGCCGGGTCGGGGCGCGGCGGGGCAACATCGGGCCGGCCGTGGACCCTGGCGAGACGACCCGTGTCGTCCAGTTCAACGACGTGGCCGCCCTGGACGCGGCGCTCGCCATCGGCGACGTGGCCGCCGTCCTGGCCGAACCCGCCCTGACGAACATCGGCATCGTCCTCCCCGAGCCCGGCTTCCACGACGCCATGCGGGAGCTGACCCGGCGCTACGGGACGCTGCTCATCAACGACGAGACGCACACGATCTGCACGGGCCCCGGCGGCTACACCCGGGCCCACGGCCTGGACCCGGACATGCTCGTGATCGGCAAGGCGATCGGCGGCGGGATCCCGGCCGGCACGTACGGGTTCACCGAGGAGGTCGGCGAGCGGATCAGCGCGAACATCGAGCTCGAGGACTGCGACGTCGGCGGCATCGGCGGGACCCTCGCGGGCTACATGCTCTCGTTGACGGCGGTGCGGGCGACGCTGACGGAGGTCCTGACCGAGGCGGCCTTCGAGCGGATGATCCCCCTCGCCGAGCGCTGGGAGGCGGGCGTGAACGACGTCCTCGGCCCGTCAGCGGTGCCCTGGCACGTCACCCGGCTCGGCGCGCGGGCGGAGTACCACTTCTCCCCCACCCCGCCGCGTACCGGGGCCGAGGCCGCGGCCGCCGGCGACTTCCCGCTGGAGCGGTTCCTCCACCTCTACGCGATGAACCGGGGCATCCTCATGACCCCGTTCCACAACATGGCCCTGATGTCGCCGACGACGGTCGCGGCGGACGTCGACCGCCACACGGAGGTCTTCCGCGCCGCGGTGGCCGAGCTGTTCGAGTAGGCCTTGCCGGCCCGCTCGCCTAGCGGCGGAGGGGCGCGTCCTCGACGTCGAAGAGGACCCGCTCCTCGCGCTCGCCGTCCTCGTTGTAGTCGCTGAGCAGGACGGCCTCGTCGTCGATGTGGAGCTGGTAGTCCTCCATCCTGCCGAAGTCGGGGTGGACGTCCACCCGCCAGCGCCGCGTCGCCGGGTCCCAGGCGACGTCGACCGGGCCGAGGGTCATCGTCTGCATCGTCATCGTCCAGCCTCCGATCGCTCCCCCTGGACGCGAGCCGACGATGGCGGGTGCGGCGGGCGTCGGCCACGGGCGAAGGTCACCTGGCTGGCGGACCAGCGGCCCCCGGAGGCCGGGACCCGGCGACCACGGTGACCGATGGCCGCCGCGGCCGGCGGAACGGCCGGCCCGCGAGCAGCCTCTTCGCGCTCGCCAGACGATGCGCGCCGGGGCGGTTGACAGGAACGGCTCGTGGCCCCAGGCTTGGGAGGTCAAGCAGCCCCGCCGCAGCGCCGTGGTCGAGCGAGCCCTCGCTCCCGCCCAGCGCCGGGGCATCCGCTCAGGCCGGTCGATCGACCGCCGAGCGCAAGTGCGACGCGCCACCCGGACAGGGCGCGGCCCTGGGGAAGGGCGCGGTCGCAAGAGGATCAAGGGACATGTCCACAACGATGATTCGTCGCGGCCGCACTGCGGTCGCGACCTCGGACGCCCGCTCGTCCGCCCGCCGGCGGCGCGCCCGCGCGCGGCAGGCGCTCTACTGCTCCACCAACGGCTGCACGAGCTTCCTGCAGCCCGGTGCGCGCGGCGACGAGGCGGTCTGCCCGGTCTGCGGCTATCGCCGGCGCCTCCACTGAGCGCCGCGGCGGCGTCGAGCGTGTCGGGCTAGCCGTCCCCCTCTCCCGCAGCACCACCGCCGCCACCGTGCCTGTGGCCGGGGCCGTGGTGCGCGGGCGGCGGCGCGGGCGCCTTCGGGACGGGCGTCGGCTTGGCCGTCGACGATGCCGTCGGGCTTGCTGCCACCGGGGCAGGGGTGGGCTTCGCGGCCGCGGTGACCGGCGGGTGGGAACCGGAGCCGGCCAGCGCGACGAGGCCACCGCCGACGAGCAGGGCTGCCAGGGCGAGTGCCGCGAGCGGGACGTTCCGGGGGCGCTGGCGGCGGGGAGACGCGGCGGGACGCGCGACGCCCGCCGTGGCCGCCGCGATCGCACCGCTGACGGGGAGCGGGACGGCGCGTGTCACCGCAGCGGCGTCCGCGCCGCCCAGCAGGGCGGCGGCTGGAACGGTCCCGCGGTCGAGCCAGGCCCGGAGCGCCTCGCCGACCGCGGCCGCGGAGTCGGGCCGCTCGGCGGGATCGCGCCGCAGCGCGGCCAGGGCAACGCCCGCCAGCGCCGGGTCGACGCCCGCGATCGGTGGCGGCGCGGCGCGCTGCTGGTCGACGAGGAGGACGGGGTTGCGCGCGTCGAACGCGGGCCGGCCCGCCAGCAGCTCGTAGAGGACGGCGCCGAGGGCGTAGATGTCGGTCCGCCCGTCGGCCGGCTCCCCGGCAAGCTGCTCCGGGGCCATGTACCGCAGCGTCCCCATCACCGTCCCGGTCACGGTGAGGCCGGCGCTGCTCCCCTCGAGGCTGCGGGCGATGCCGAAATCGGCCAGCCGGGCGCGGCCGTCGGGCTCGAGGAGGACGTTGCCGGGGGTCACGTCCCGATGGATGACGCCTCGGGCGTGAGCTGCCGCCAGGGCGTCGGCGACCTGGGCGGTGATCCGGGCGGCCTGACGGGGCGGCAGCGCACCCTCGCGCTGGAGCCGGTCGGCGAGCGAGCCCCCGCCGACGTAGTCGAGGACGAGGGCCGCCTCGTCCGCCCCGAGGACGACGTCGCGAGGCCCGACGATGCCGGGATGGTCGAGCTCGGCGGCGGACCGCGCCTCGGCGGCGAAGCGCTCCCGCGACGAGGCGTCCGGCAGCAGGTACGGGTGGAGGAGCTTGACCGCGACCGTGTCGGCCGTCCGCGTGTCGGTCGCCCGCCAGACGTCCGCCGTCCCGCCCGTCCCGAGGCGTTCCTCGAGGCGGTAGCGGCGACCGACGAGCCGTTCGCGGGACGCCCCCCGGCGGCCGCGCGCCGGCCGGTCGCCTGGCACGGGTGGGTCGGACAGGGCGTCGAGGGGAGCGCCGGCAGCAGCCGCAGCGGGCCTGGCCGCGGTCGGGCCGGCGACGGCCGTGGCGGAAGGACGGTCCACCGGCCGGGCAGACCGCGTCGTCGTTCGAGGCATCCCGTCAGGGATACCGCGCCGGCCTGCCGCTCGGTCCGACCGTGACCCCGGTGCCGCCTGTCAGCGGCCTTGCAAGGCCGCGGGGAGCGGGGCCATCGCCCCCGGCGCATGTCATCCATCCATGCGGGGGATGCACGACGGACGAAGCTCATGGACCGACTGCACGGCCGCGCTCCTGCGGCCCGTTCTGAGCGTGACCGAGCGTGGTTCCGGACAGCGACCTGCCCCTGCACCGGCCACGGCCGGGAACACGCCGCCCAAGATCGCCCCGGCGCATATCTGGCGGGTGCCACGCCGCCAGTGTCAGGGGCACCTCGGGCAGCGGACCGACTGCAGCCCGCCACCGCCGCGGACGATGTCGTCGCGCCTGCCCACCCTGCCCCGCTGTTCGGTCGCTGCAATGTCTCCACGCCGGGCCAGACGCCCAAACGGCGGCTGGTCGCGACCTACGATCTCCCCCGTGACCCAGCGGATCCTCATCCTCGGCGGCGGCTTCGCGGGCATGAGCGTGGCCCGGGAGTTGACGGCCCTGCTCCGACACGACGGCCGCCTGGCGGAGCCGGGCGCGGCATCGACGCCCGAGGCTGGTGCCCCGGCGGCGAGACCCGGCGACGGACGCGAACGCGTCGCCATCCAGCTCGTCGACCGCGACGACTACTTCGTCTTCCAGCCGCTCCTCGCCGACCTGCTCTCGAGCACGGTCGAGGCCACCCACGTCGTCGTCCCGTTGCGGCGGATGCTGCCCGACGTGAGCGTCGCTGTCGGCCTGGTCGAGCGCATCGACACGACGGCGCGCCGCGTCCACCTCCGCCGGCCGCTCGACGGCGCGCCGTTCGAGCTCGGCTACGACGCCCTCGTCATCGCCCTCGGCGGCGTGACGGACCTCGACGTCGTGCCGGGCCTGCGCGAGCACGCGCTCGGGTTCCGGACTCTCGGCGACGCCTTCTTCCTCCGCAACCGGGCGCTCCGGATGCTCGAGGCGGCCCGGGTCGAGCGGGACGAGACGCAGCGGGCGCGCCTGCTCACATTCGTCGTCGTCGGCGGCGGCTCGACCGGCGTGGAGGCCGCGGCCTCGCTCCACGACCTGCTGGCGGCCGCGGCCGCCACGTTCCACGACACGGAGCTCCGGCCGCGGGTCGTCCTCGTCCACGGCCACGAGACGCTGCTGCCCCACCTGGGCCGCCGGCTCGGACGGGTCACCGTGCGCCGTCTCCGCGACGTCGGGGTCGAGCTCATCCTTGGCCATCACGTGAAGCGGGTCGCCGAGGACCACGTCGAGCTCGATGATGGGCGGCGCATCGAGACGGCAACGGTCGTCAGCACCGTCGGCAACGCCCCCAACCCGGTCCTGCAGGATCTGCCGACCCGCCACGACCACCGCGGCTGGCCCCAGCCCGAGCCGACCTTTGCCCTGCCGGGCCTGGACCGCGTCTGGGCCCTCGGCGACTGCGCCTCCATCGTCGACCCGGCGACGGGCCGCCCTATGGCGGCGACGGCCCAGTTCGCGGTGCGGGAGGGGCCGCACTGCGCCCGGAACGTCCTCGCGGCGCTCGACGGACAGCCCCAGTCGCCGTTCCGCTACCGCTCGCAGGGGATGCTCGTCTCGCTGGGACGGCACCGCGCCGTCGGCGACGTGCTGGGGGTCAAGGTGTCGGGCCTGCTCGGCTGGTTCCTCTGGCGGACGTACTACCTGCTCCGCCTGCCGAGCCTGGACCGGCGCGTCCGGGTGGCGATGGATTGGGCGCTCGACCTCTTCCTGCCGCGCGACGTCGTCGAGATCGACGTCCGCCGGACACGGTCCAGCCGGGCCGTGGGCCCCGGCCGGAACGGGCAGGCAGACGACGCCGCCGAGCGCGGCCGGAGCGACCTGACGGTCGGGACGTCCTAGCGCTCGTCGTCCCGCTCGACGACGACCGGTTCGCGCTCGACGCGACCAGCGGTCCCGCGGCCCATCGACCCTGGGCCGCCCGGTGCGCCCTGCCCGTCGCCGAGGACGTGGCGCCAGCCCCAACCCTCCTCGTAGGCCATCATCCGGGCCGCCCGTTCGGCAGCCGCCAGGCGGGCCTGCTGCTGCCCCAGGACGTCGGCGGCGGCCGAGGGCCAGTCGGCGACGCGGTGGCCGATCGGGGCGACCATCGAGGCGGCGACCAGGGCCGCGCCCGATGGCGCCGCGCCGAGCGCGGCGAGCCGGACACGGGCGCCGGCCCGCGGCCCGGCCTCGACCTCGAACACGAGCCCGCGCTCCTCGCCGCGGAGGAGGTCGCTCGTCAGCGAGTCCGCCCAGGGGTCCTCGCTCGGCCAGGACGCCGCCGCGCGGCCGAGCAGTCGCAGGTGCGTGCCCGCGGCCAGGACGTGACGGTCGTGGCGGCGGGTGAGACGGCGCGCGAGCCAGGCCGCGGAGCCGGCCGTCTGCGTGTCAGACCCCACCGCAGCCTCGACGTCGACGGCGCGCGTCGGCAGGCGGCCGAGGGCGACGTCCACCGCGACGACCCACGCCGCGCCCGCCGCGTCCTCGTCCAGGGCCGGCGCCGCCGGGAAGCCGATCTCGAGGGCGACGGCCGACGGAGCCGCCCAGCGCTCGGGCCGGCGGAGCCAGCCCGGCAGGCCGACGAGGAACAGCTCGACGTCCGTCCGCAGCTCGACGCGGGGGCCGGCGCGCTCTGCGCTCGCCTCGTCGCGCTGGCCGGCCTCGAGCGCGCGCCCCTCCCGGGCTCGGTCGTCGAGCCGGCGGAGACGCTCGCGGAGCGAGCCGAGGAGGCGGCCGGCCATCAGGCTTCGAGGGGCAGGCCGGCGCGGTGCCAGGCCAGGAGGCCGCCGCGCACGTTGACCGCCCCGCTGACGCCCTGGCGCCGGAGGAGCTCGGCGGCGAGGCGGCTGCGGTTGCCGGAGTGGCAGATGACGTAGACCGGGATGTCGGACGGCAGGGTCGAGGCCGCGGCGACGACCGCGCCGAGCGGGACGTGGCGCGAGTCGGGGGCGTGGCCGGCAGCCCATTCGCGGGGCTCGCGGACGTCGAGCAGGATGCCCGGCCCGGCTTCGAGGGCGCGGGCGACGTCGAGGGGGTCGACGTCGGGGGGATCGACGTCGGGGGGATCGGACGGAGCGGAGGGGGCGGGACGCCGGAAGGGGAGCACGTGACCTGCGGGGCGCGGAGCCGCGCCGTCCCCACGGGACGCCGGGGCTCGCGGGGAGCGTACCGCAGCGTCGCCGGACCGTCAGACGGCGGGTCGGGCCGTCCGGTCCGCGCAACGCCGCGCCCGCCATCCCCGACCCCGGGCGGCGTCGCCGCGTCAGCGCCCGAAGCGCCGCGAGCGCTGCTGGTAGGTCCGGATGGCCCGCAGGAAGTCGATCTCGCGGAAGGCCGGCCAGTGGGCCTCGCAGAAGTAGTACTCGCTGTACGCGCTCTGCCAGGGCAGGAAGCCGCTGAGGCGGACCTCGCCGCTCGTCCGGATGATGAGGTCCGGATCGGTGCTGCCGCGGGTGTACAGGTGGGCTGCGAGGGCCTCCGCCGTGAGCGCCTCGGGCAGGCGTTCGGCGGGTACGCCGGCGGCGACCAGCTCGCTGACCGTCGAGCGGCAGGCCTCGACCAGCTCGTCGCGCCCGCTGTACCCGAGGGCGATCGTGACGCTCAGCGCGCCGTCCGGGCGGCTGACGGCGGACGAGTCGGCGACGACCTGGCGAAGGCGCTCGGGCAGCAGCTCCGCCCGCCCGATCACCCGCAGGTGGACTGGGACGCGGGTCCGGCGCCGGCCCGACGCGAGCGCCGCCAGGGCGTCGGCCGCGACATCGGTGATGGTGCCGATCTCGTCGGGCGTCCGGCCGAGGTTCTCGAGCGAGAGTGCCCACAGCGTGACCTCGCGGACGCCGAGCGCAGCGCACCAGTCGAGCAGCTCGAGGGCCTTCTCGGCGCCGCGTCGGTGCCCCGCTCCCGGCAGGAGGCCCTCCTGGCGCGCCCAGCGCCGATTCCCGTCCATGATCACGGCGACGTGGGCCGGCACGGGGTAGGCCTGGACGGCCACCCGCAGGCGCCGGATGTAGACGGCGTAGACAGGCCGCAGGGCGAGGTCGACGAGGCGGCGGCGGAGCGCAACGAGCCGGTCGCGCGAGGCGGGACCGGCGGCCCGCCGGACGCGCGCGCCGACTTTGGCGGGCGGGCTGGCTGGGGCGTCGGGAACGGCCACGGGTCCTCCGCGAGCGGTGGTGGTGCCGCGGCAGGGCCGCGGCGTCCCCTCTGACCCTGCGCCGGGCGACGGTGTGACGGGCCGCCGGAACCGTCGCCGGCGGGGCAGCGTCTCGGGAGCCATGGACAGCCTACCGCGGCCACCGCGCGACGCGCTGGCGGCACTCCGACGCGGTCCGCGCCTCGCGTCCCGCAGGCTCGGCAGCGGTGCCCGGCTCGCCGCACTCGGCCTGCTCGTGGCGGCCTGCAGCGCGACCGGCGCAGCTGGCGCCTCACCGACGAGCGGCGCCATCGCCCATCCGTCCGGCCCGGACGAGCTCGTCCTGCGCATCGAGACGGTCGGCGGATCCGTCGCCCCGGCGGCGCTCCTGGACCGGCTGCCCGACGCCTCGCTCTATGGGGACGGGCGCCTGCTCACGCCGGGCGCCCAGATCGCGATCTACCCGCCGCCTGCGCTCCCGAGCGTCCAGGTCATCCGGCTCGACGAGGCGGCCGTCCAGCGGATCCTCGCCCGGGCGGCCGCAGCCGGCCTGCTCGGCCCCGACCGGCGCCTCGATCGACCGGGGATCGCCGACCCGCCGACGACCGTCGTCACCGTCGTCACCGTCGTCGCCGGCGGGTCGCGCCACGTGACGTCGGCCTACGCCCTCGGCGTCGGCGGGACGGGCGACGAGAGCGCAGAACGAGTGGCTCTGGCGGCCTTCCGCGACGCCCTGCTCGATCCCCGGGCGCTCGCGGATCCGGCGCCGCCGACCGAGCAGCTGCCGATCGAGCGACTGCAGGTCGTCGCCAGCCCGGCCGCGGTCCAGGGCTCCACGCCCGAGGCCCCATCGGCACCCCTGGCCGGCCGCCAGCCGTGGCCGCTCCCGGCGTCGCTCGCCTCGTTCGGCGTCCCCCTCGCGGCCGGGCCGGACGCCCGCTGCGGCGTGCTCTCGGGGGCCGACCTCGCCCTCGCGCTGCCGGCGCTCCGGACCTCGAGCCAGGCGACGACCTGGCTGAGCGGCGGTCGGGACTGGCGACTGCTGGTGCGACCCCTGCTGCCCGACGAGGCCGGCTGCACGCTGCCGGCCGGCTGACCGTCGGGCCCGGCCGCGACGCCGGGCGTGAGAGACTGCGACGGTCACGCTCCCCGTCGACCAACGCCGCCAGCAGCGAGGCGCCGATGCACGCCCTGATCTTCGACCTGGACGGGACGCTCGTGGACACGGTGTACGCCCACGTGTTCGCCTGGCAGCGGGCCCTCGACGAGCTCGGCCTGCCCATCGATGGGTGGCGGATCCACCGCCGCGTCGGGATGAGCGGCGGGCTCTTCGCGCGGGCCCTCGCCCGGGAGATCGGGCGACCCATCTCGCGCGACGAGGCCCGCCTCGTCCAGCGCCGCCACGGCGAGATCTTCCGGGAGCTGCTGCCGTCCCGGCGGCCCCTGCCCGGCGCGGTCGCGCTGCTGGCCCACCTGCGGGAGGCCGGCATCCCCTGGGGCATCGCCACCTCCGGCCGCCGGCCGGAGATCGACGCCTCGCTCCAGGCCCTCGGCGTCGGCGCTGACGCGGTGGTCGTGGAGCGCGGCGACGTCGTCAGGGCCAAGCCCGAACCGGACCTCTTCCTGGCCTGCCAGGAGCGGCTCGGCGTCCGCGTCGCGGAGTGCTACGTCGTCGGCGACGCGGTGTGGGACCTGCTGGCGGCGCGGCGCGCGGGGATGCTCAGCGTCGGCCTGCTGTCCGGCGGATACGGCGCCGACGAGCTGCTCCAGGCCGGCGCCTTCCGCGTGTACCGCGACGCCGCCGAGCTCGACGAGTCGCTCGACGAGCTCGGCCTCTCGGTGTGACGGAGCCGCGGCGCGTCCCCGCGGCCGCGCCGAGGGGCATCGCGATCGCCGCTGTCGCGGCGGTCGTGTTCGTCGCCCTGGCCTCGATCGCCGTCCAGGGTCCCGGTCCGACCGGCACGCCGGGTGCCGGCTCCACCCCGGCGGCGACGGCCACCGCCCCGACGAGCGCCGCGGCGACGAGTCCCGCCGGGAGCGCCACGGCCTCGGGCGGTCCGGCGAGCTCGGCCGGGGCCGCCTTCGACCCCAACGGCGTCCGGCTCGCGCTCCGCCAGCTCGCCAGCGGGCTCGACCGGCCGGTCTTCGTGACGGGCGCCGGCGACGCCAGCGGCCGCCTCTTCGTCGTCGAGCAGACCGGCCGGATCAGGATCGTGCGCGACGGCCGCATCCTGCCGTCGCCGTTCCTCGACCTGTCGGGGAGCATCGTCTGCTGCGGCGAGCAGGGCTTGCTCGGCCTCGCCTTCCATCCCCGCTACGCGGACGACGGCCGCTTCTACGTCTACTACACCGCCAACGACGGGACCCACGACGTCACGATCGCCGAGTACCGCCGCTCGGCGAGCGACCCCGACGTTGCGGATCCCGCGTCGGGCCGGATCCTCGTCCAGGTCGCCCACGACCAGGCGGCCAACCACGACGGCGGGATGCTCGCCTTCGGCCCGGACGGCCGGCTGTACGCCGGCCTCGGCGACGGCGGCGGGGCGGGCGGCCAGTTCGGCACGACGCGCGACCTCGGGACTCTGCTCGCCAAGCTCATCCGCCTCGACGTGGACCATCCCGCCGGCGGCCTGCCGTACGGCACGCACGGCAACCCGTTCGTCGACCGCAGCGGCGCCCGACCCGAGATCTGGGCCTGGGGCCTGCGCAATCCGTGGCGCTTCAGCTTCGATCGAGCGACCGGGGAGCTGTGGATCGGCGACGTTGGCCAGGACCGCTGGGAGGAGATCGACCGGGCACCTGCAGGGGTGGGCGGCCAGGACTACGGCTGGAACGTGACCGAGGGCTTCCACTGCTTCGCGCCGGCGTCAGGCTGCCCGACGGCGGGCATCACGTTCCCGGTCGCCGAGTACGGCCACGACCAGGGCTGCGCGGTCGTCGGCGGGTACGTCTACCGCGGCTCGGCGTCGCCCGCCCTGCGCGGCGGCTACCTGTTCGGCGACGACTGCTCGGGCCGGATCTGGGGCCTCGTCTCCTTGACGAGCGGGCGCCAGACGCCCGTCCTGCTCCTCGCCAGCGGCCTCGCCATCAGCTCGTTCGGCGAGGGCGACACCGGCGAGCTGTACGTGGCGGACCTGCGGGCCGGCGCCGTCTACTCGATCAGCGCGACCCGCGGCTAGATCGGGTCAGCCGAGGCGGTAGACGACGGCGACCGAGACGGACGCGTCCGTCGTCCCGGCCGCGATCGGCGTCTGGACGGCGTCGCGGGCCGCGGCGCCGGCGTACGGCACTGGGACCGGCGTCGGCGCGCTCGTCTCGGCGATCGACGCGACGCCGACGATGGTGACGCCGGCCGCGGCCGCCAGGGCATCGGCCTTCGCCCGGGCGTCGGCCATCGCCGCGGCGCGCGCCTGTCGCTCCGGCCCGCTCGGGTCGGCCAGGCGGAAGGTGACGCCCTGGACGACGGTCGCCCCGGCGCCGATCGCATCGTCCACGGCGGCGCCGACGCGGCCGAGGTCGCGGACGGTCGCCTCGACGGACTCGGCCATCGTGTAGCCGATCAGCCGCGGCGTGCTGCCGGCGCTGTAGTCGTACTGCGGCTGGAGCGAGAGGTCGGTGGTCCGCAGATCGCGGTCCGCGACGCCGTCGGCACGGAGCGCGGCGAGGACCTTGGTCATCGCGTCCGCCGCGGCCGAGCGGGCGTCCTTGACGGTCGACCGCTGGGCCTGGACGCCGAGGCGGAGGTCGGCGGTGTCCGGCGTGACGGTGACGCGGCCCGTCCCGGTGACGCTGACCGTGTCCTCGCTGCCGGCGACGGGCGTGGGGGTCGGGCCGAGGGCGCGCGTCGACGACGGGAAGAGCCAGGGGGCGAGCGCGGCGACGAGCAGGACACCGACGACGAGGCCGGCCACGAGCGATCGCGGATCGTGGCCGAGGGAGGGTCGAGCGGACGGCGACATGGCAGACGGCCCCAGTGGCCGGGTCGCCGCCTGGCTGGCGGCTGGCTGGCCCGGTGGCCGTCAGACGCCAGCCGTCGGTGATGGGTTCCGCCGGTGCGCCGGCGCACCGGGGCGCCTGGTGGCTGCCGACAGGAACGAGAAGGGTCCCTGACTCCCGGGGCCGGCGGCAAGTCAGCCCGCGGCAGCCCGGGCGGGACCGGCCGGCCGAGGGGCGACGGGTCGAAGGTAGAGCACGAGGACCGTGACCAGGTAGGCGAGGTACACCGCGAGCGTCGCGACCTCGGGCGCGGCGCTGTAGCCGATGATCGCCCGGAGGAACTCGCCGGGGCCGCTCGCGTCGGGCAGCAGGGCGCCGAGGTCGTAGACCGGACGGGTGCCGACGCCGATCGCCCCGATCTCGACCAGTTCGTGGACGGCCCGGCTCAGCAGGCCGGCCGCGATGAAGACGAGGCCGATGCCCGTCCAGCGGAAGAAGGCGCCGAGGTCGACGCGCCGGCTGCCATGGTAGAAGCCGATGCCGAGGAACGCGGCGACCGCCAGCCCGACGAGCGCGCCGAGGACGACGCTGCGCGAGCCGGCGTCGCTCGTCTGGGCCGCCGCCGTCGCCTGCCCGACGAGGAACAGCGAGGACTCGAGACCCTCGCGGATGACCGAGGCGAAGGCGAGCGCGGCGAGTCCCCAGGCGCCGCCGTCGCCGAGGGCGCGGTCCAGCCTGGCGAGCAGCTCGCCCTTGATGGCGCCCGCCTGTCGGCGCATCCAGAAGAGCATCCACGTGACGATGCCGGCCGCGACGAGGAGGGTCGTCGCCTCGAAGAGCTGCTCGTACGGCTCGCGCAGCTCGCCGACCGTGACGAACAGCAGGACGCCGAGACCGGCACTGACGACGACCGCGGCGCCTGTGCCAAGCCAGATCCGGCCGAAGTGGCGACGGTTCCCGGTGCGCGCCAGGTAGGCCAGGACGATGCTCACGACGAGCGCCGCCTCGACACCTTCGCGGAGGCCGGTGAGCAGGCCGCTGATGAAGGCGCCCGGGTCGATCACGATCTCGTCTCCTGCGGGGACGCGGCCGCGCCACGCCGGCGGCTCGCAGCCCCGATGCTAGACGAGGTGCGCGGGTCGGTCAACCGACCCTGACCGCGTCGTACAGGATGCCTTGAGCGGCGACTCGGACAGTGGAAGCGGTCGCGGACAGCAAGGGAACTGCAACCGCGCGGGAGGTCGCGCAGCAGAGCCCGAGACGCCCAGCCCGTCAGGCTCCCGCCGTGCGACCCACCCGTCCCGCCGCTCGTCCCATCCGCCCTGCCCGCGACGGCCGCCTCTGGCTGGCGGCCCACCGCGCCGCCCTCGGGCACCGCGGCCGGCCGAGCGTCCTGCCGACGGTCGGGGCCGTCTCCCTCGTCGCGATCCTCGCGGTCGCCCTCGGGAGCACCGCGATGGGCGCCGCCTCCGTCGCCACCGTCGCCGCGCTCCAGCAGGGCCTGCCGGATCCGTCGCAGCTGGAGCACCTGAGCTACGCCCAACCGACCGTGGTCTACGACCAGAGCGGCAAGGTCGTCCTGGCGACGTTCGGCCGCGAGAACCGGGTCGTCCTGGCCTACGACCAGATCCCCCACCTCCTCGTCGATGCCACGACCGCGGCCGAGGACCACTCCTTCTGGCAGAACAGCGGCTTCGATCCCGCGGCCATCCTCTCCGCCGCGGCCCAGAACCTGACGAGCTCGGCCGGCGACCGGGGCGCCTCGACGATCACCCAGCAGCTCGTCCGGGCCCGCCTCCTGCCGCCCTCGCTGACCGCCCCCGGGTCGGACCAGTACCTGCGCAAGGCCAAGGAGATCCTCCAGTCGGCTCGCGTCGCGAGCGCCTATCCCGGCGAGCCGGGCAAGGAGCTCGTCATCACCGCCTACCTCAACCAGATCTTCTACGGCCACGACGCCTACGGCATCGGGGCGGCCGCCCGCACGTACTTCGGCATCACCGACCTGAGCCAGCTCACGCTCGCCCAGGCCGCCCTCCTGGCCGGGCTGCCGAAGTCGCCGACGACGCTCGATCCGTACCTCTACGCCAAGCCCGACGCCAAGGGCCGCCTCGTCGTCCCGCCCGACTCTCCGCCCGTCGTCCGCCGCGATTGGGTCCTCAGCCAGCTGGCGAGCCCGACGAGCGGCACGCGCTGGACCCGCCCGACGGCGGCCCAGCTCGCGGCCGCGCAGGCCGAGCCCGTCGTCCTTTCCGGCGTCCCCCAGGCGCAGATGAAGGCGCCCCAGTTCGACTGGGCCGTGCGCCAGCAGCTCGACCAGCTCCTCGGCGGCAGTGACGCCGTCGAGACGGGTGGCTACCGGGTCATCACCAGCCTCGACTGGAACGCGCAACAGCTGGCCGAGAAGTGGGTCTACGCGGGGGCGGTCCTGCCGAACCTGCCCGTCGCCCAGATGGAGACGCAGATCAAGGCCCTCAAGATCCCCTCGAGCGAAGCCTGGTGGATCCGCTCGCTGCGTGGCCGCGACCCCCACGATGCAGCGCTGGTCGCGGTGGACTACCGGACGGGCAACGTCCTGGCCTACGTCGGCAGCGCCGGCTACTACCTGAGCAACCTCGCCAGCCCCAAGTTCAATCCGCAGTACGACGTCGCCGGGATCGGCGCCCGCCAGCCCGGCTCCGCCTTCAAGCCGATCGTCTACGCGACCGGCTTCGACCGCCACGTCATCGACCCGGCCACGCTGCTGCTCGACACCTCGACCGAGTTCGGGCCGGGCTGGACGCCCCACGACGCGGACATGCAGGAGCGCGGCCCCCTGCTCGCCCGGCGCGCGCTCCAGTACTCGCTGAACATCCCCACCATCCGGGCCTACGGCCGGGTCGGACCCGACGCCGTGACCGAGACCGCCCACGCCCTCGGGCTCGATTTCCCGGGCGGCCCGGACGCGCTCGCCCAGGCCGGCCTCGCCGGCGCGATCGGGACCGTCGAGGTCCGCCTCATCGACCTCGTCTCGGCCTACGGCGCCCTCGCGAACATGGGCCAGGCGGTGCCCCACCGGATGATCCTGGAGATCGACGGGCCGGACGGCAAGGTGGTCTGGAAGGCGCCCCAGCCCACGCCCACACAGGCCATCAGCCCCCAGGCCGCCTTCCTCATCGACGATGTCCTGAAGGGCAACACCGACCCCAGCCAGAACCTGATCTGGGGCCCGATGTTCCATCTCAACAACGGCCCGCAGGGCGCACGACGCCCGGCCGCGATCAAGACAGGCACCACGGACTGGACCAAGGACCTCTCGGCCTACGGGTTCCTGGCCCCCTCGTCGACCCCGGGCCTGCCGTCGGTGGCCGCCGGGGTCTGGATGGGCAACAGCGACCACTCGGACCTTGGCGGGGTCGCCTTCGCGGCCGACGGGCCAGGACGCGTCTGGCACGCCTTCCTCAACGAGTACACCAAGGGCTGGCCGCTGGCGGACTGGAGGCCGCCGCAGGGCGTCGTCCGGGCGACGGTCGACGCGTTCTCCGGCGGGGCGCCGGGGCCGTGGACGCGCCGGACCACCGAGGACTGGTTCATCGCCGGGACGCAGCCGGGCGCCCCGGGCCAGATCGACCCACCCGGCCTGCTCTACCGCGACTGCGGGTCGTGGGTCGTCGACCCGACCAAGGCCGAGGCCGGTGCTCCGCCGGAGTGGATCAAGGGCGACCGCGACTGGGCGCAGCGAGCGGCACGGGGTGTCGGCGTCGCGAACTCGGTCGGCACGACGACGGCGTACCTCTGGGGCCAGGCGGGCTGGGGCGGCCCGGTCGCTGCGAACTGCGAGGTGCCGCGGCCCGCTACGCGGCCGCACCCGACACCGCCCGCGC
>DASVYJ010000076.1:0-21734 GCA_036392215.1 Candidatus Limnocylindrales bacterium
CGCCGAGCGGTACTGCGTCCCGACGTCGTTGCCCTGGCGCATCCCCTGCGTCGGGTCGTGGTGCTCCCAGAACACCTTCAGCAGCTCGGGATAGGAGACGAGGGCGGGGTCGAACACGACGCGGACCGTCTCGGCGTGCCCCGTCCGGCCGGTGCACACTTCCCGGTACGTGGCGTTCGGCGTGGCGCCGCCCTCGTAGCCAACGGCCGTGGCGATGACGCCGGGCCGCTGCCAGAAGTCCTTCTCGGCGCCCCAGAAGCAGCCGAGGGCGAACTCGGCGAGCTCGCTGTCGTCCGGATAGGGCGGCACGATGCGCGCCCCGTTCACGGCGTGGCGCTCGGGGACGGGCATCGGCTCGGGGCGGCCGGGAAGCGCCTCTTTCGGCTCGGGCAGGCGCTGCTTGGCGGGATCGGGGAACAGGAACCGCATCGTGACCTCCAGGCGGCCGATGGTAGCGCCGAACCGGGCGAGGTGCCCTCAGCCCTTCGGTCGCCCCGCGTACTCCCAGGCCCCGATCCAGTCGAGCGCGATCTCACGCTGGGCCACCGCAAGCGGCACCTGGCCGTCGCAGACCTGCCCATGGAGGTGGTCCTCCAGGCCGTCCTTGACGGATGCGCCCACGAACGTGCCGTCGGCGAGGCTCACCTGGCGCGGCTGCGGCCAGAGGTTGCCGGGATCGGCCGGCGCGCCGCCGAGTTCGAGCGGGACGAGGTGGTCCTCCTCGTAGTCGACCAGCGACGTGTCCGCATAGCCGTAGGCCGTGATCTGCTGTCGCTTCAGGGTGGTGGTGTACGAGGCCGGCGGGCGGACAGTGGCCGTATAGCCGGCGACGCAGATGGTCGAGCGGATCGTCGCCTGGGTGACCCGCGGATCGGTTGCGCCGGGCGTCATGGCCGGATCCGGTTCGGCGGGCGGACCGACGGGACTCGGCGTGAAGGGCAGGTCGGTCGCGGCCGACGCGAAGTTCGACGCGACCGGCGTCGGTGTGCCGCTCTCGCCGGTGACGGCGTCGGAGGGCGCAGCCGGAGGGACGTTCGACGCACCCCCGACGGAGGCCCCGGCGTAGCGGGGCGACGGGGACGGCGTCGGCGCGGCGGTGCCGAAGCAGGCCGAGGCGGCGAGGGTCGCAGCCACGACGAGGCCGCCCAGCCGCGCTCGCGCGCCAGTCGGTCGATGCCGCCCCCTCATGGCCCCATCATGCCATCCCGGTGGGGGGCGCGGTCGCCGCCGCGATCAGGCCGGCAGCGCCTCGAGGAAGCCCATCCGCTCGGCGATGTACCGCCCGTCGGCGGCCGGGCCCATGAGCGAGGCCGAGGCCTGCGTGTGGAGCCACGGCAGGCCCGCGACGGCGAGGCCAGGGACCTCCGTGATGCCCCGCTGATGGCGCGGGTAGCCGAACTCATCGAGGATCGGCTGGTCGAGGTCCAGCCACGAGAAGTCGAGGCGGTAGCCGCTGGTCCAGAGCACGGTCGAGATGCCGGCCTCTGCGAGGACGAGCTCGGGCACCTCCGGCGGCTCGAAGTCGAACGGCGTGCGGTCGTCCGGCCCCACATCGAGGCGGGCGACGTCGGTCAGGCGGTCGAACGGCTGCTTGAACCGCTCATCGAAGAAGCGATCGATGCGGGCCAGCGTCTGCGACAGGCCCGGCGCGAACGAGACGCGCTCGCCGTCGATGCGGTCGAGGTGGCCGAGCAGGGTGATGCCGTCGGCGGCATATCGGCGCAGGTCGGCCTGGCGCGTCGTGGCGTGGCCGGTCAGGGCGGGGTTGCCGGCGAAGCGGGCGGCCGGCGTGGGCAGCGTGTCCACCGTCGGCGGCTGCATCCCGAACTGCGGCCCGAGGACCGCCACGCGACCCATCCACCAGAAGATGTCACGGCCCCGGTAGCGGCGCGGCAGGCGGCCAGCCGAGCCGACCGAAAGGAAGACCCGCCGGCCCGCGTCGTGCAGTTCCTCGGCGATCTGGACGCCCGACTGGCCGGAGCCGACGACGAGGACGGCGCCGGGCGGCAGCGACGCCTCGTCCCGATAGGCGTGCGAGTGGAGCTGCGTCACACGGGCCGCCAGGCCGGCCGACACCCGCGGCACGTGCGGGACGTGGAAGCCGCCGACGCACAGGACCACCTGCCGGGCGAGGAGGTCGCCGCGGTCGGTCTCGAGCCGGAAGCCCTCCACGCCGTCGTCGCGCTGCGACACCCGCCGCACGGCGGTGCCCCGCACGACCGGCGCGCCGATGACCTCGGCGTAGCGGGCCACGTGCCCGGCGATCTCGTCGCGCGGCATGAACCCGTCCGGGTCGTCCCCGTCGTACGAGTAGCCGGGCAGCAGGCCGACCGTCCAGTTCGGCGAGACGAGCTGGAACGACGACCAGCGGTCCTGCCAGCCGCCGCCGAGCGTCTCACGGCGCTCGAGCAGCACGTGCTCGCGGCCGGCCTGCTGGAGGAACCAGCTCATGGCGAGGCCGGTCTGGCCCGCGCCGACGATCGCGGTGTCGATGGTCGGCGGCAGGGCGGTATCTCGGAGCATCGTCATCCCCCCTGGCGGCGCGTGGTGGCAGGTGGGGGCGGCCGACCGGTCTGGCCGGCCGCCCGTGGTCAGCCTCGGTGAGCGGCCTTCACTGCCCGTGGACCGCGGCGACGAGGTCGGGCACCAGGCGCGCCGCGTTCGGCGTCCCGAGGCCGGTCACCGGGTCCCAGCCCACCGTCGCCGCGTAGCCCGGGATGCTCGGGTCCGTCTGGTTCGTGTTGCCCGTGGCGACGTCGTAGAAGTCGGCCGCGTAGCGGGCCGGGTTCGCCCCGATCCGGTACAGGCCGGGGTTGATGAGGCCCAGGCCGCCACCGTTGATCTGGTCGGCGATCGCGACGAGGCCGGCCCACTGCGGGCAGGACAGCGACGTGCCGCCGATGTCGTACCAGCCCGTGTTACCCACGTTGCTGCCGAGACCGTCCGGGGGCAGTGAGACGTAGACGAGCGCACCGGTCCCGGCGCTGGCCTGGTAGGCCACGTCCGGCACGCCGCGCATCGCGCCGATCGGCGTCGAGCCGGCCGGCAGGACGTCCTGGTAGGCGGGCCGGCTGAAGACATGGCTGAAGCCGCCGCCGGAGAACGTCCAGGCGACCTCACGGGCGCCCGGGAAGCGCGGGCACTTGCCGCCCGGAGAGGTACTGTCGATGGTCGTCCCTGTCGCCGCGTCCGTGCAGAGGTAGGTCCCGCCGACGCCCGTCACGAGGGGGTCGGAGGCGGGCCACTCGACGGTCGGGTAGGGGATGGTCGTCGGGTTCTTGACCGGCGTCTTGAGCGTGTTGGCCGTGCCGCTGTCGCCCGACGAGCCGAGCACGGTCACGCCGTTCTGGGCGGCGCTGACGTAGGCGTGGCGCAGGTTCAGCAGCGACTGGGCGCTGCCGAAGGCGTCCTCGGCCGAGGCGAAGCTCTGGCTGATGACCTGGGCGAGGCCCTGGTCCACGACCGCCTGCTCGGCGTTCATCATCAACGGGAAGCCCTGCACGCCGAGGGTCTCGGCGGTCGGCGTGGTGACCAGCAGGATGTTCGCCATGGGCGCGGTCGCGTGGGCCATCTCGACGTCGAGCGAGACCTCCAGGGCCCAGCCCGCCTTGTCCTCGAGGCCGGTCCCGTTCGAGGTCGACGGCGGGGCGGTGGTCGCCGGGGAGCCCTGGAAGCTCATGACCCGGAAGGTCGGCATGCCCGCGGCGCAGCTCACCGCCTCCTCGCCGCACATGGGCTGGACGCCGAAGGCCTGGTCGAACACGTGGAGGTCGTGGGCGATCGTGTCGCTGCCGTACGAGTCGACGATGGCGATGGTGATCCCCCGGCCGTCGTAGCCCTGGGCGTAGAGCGGCCAGATGTTGTAGGAGGAGCGGATCTGGTCGGGTCCGAAGCAGCGGCGGCCGACGGCGGCGCAGTCGGCCGGCGTCGGCGGCGTCGTGCCACCCTTGATGAAGGCGAAGTCGGAGACGGAGGGGTGGAGGACGGCCGCCTGGACGACGCTGCCCAGCCCAGCCCCCGGGAGGGCGGCGCTGACGGCCAGGCCCAGGCTGGCGGCCAGGGCGGTCAGCCGGCCACTCGTTCGGGCGAGACGGGTGACGAGGCCGCCCGCCGTCGCGCCGGCGGCGCGCCGTGTCGTCTTCGTCGTCGCCGGGACGGGCTCGCGCCGCTTGCCTGCATCGTCCGGGGGATCCGCCGGGGCAGGGTCGGGGGCGACGTGGGGTCGGGTAGGCATGGCGGGCACCTCCATCGTGGCCTGACGCTGGGACGTGGCGCGGCACCGGGGCGACGCCTGCTCGCGCCAGGCGTCCACTCGGCTCCCCCGGAGGGATGCGCGGGGTGTACCGCGCCGCCCGGCCTCGTGTCAAGGGTTCGGTCTGCCTCCCGCGACGGCCGGCAGTCCTGCCGTCCCGAGGCGAGCGGTTCGCCTCAGCGCCCGGCGAGGGCCTCAACGAGCGGGGCCATCGTCTCCATCGATCGCCCGGGCAGGGCGTAGTAGCTGATCCCGAGGCGGTCGCGGCGCCGGAGCAGCAGCTCCCGCAGCCGGCCCAGGGTCCCGTACAGGACATAGGGCGTGCCGACGAGGCCCGCCCCGGCGCCCTTGGCGAGCGTCAGCAGCGACGCAGCCGGCCCCGCCCCGCTGCCGACCAGGCCGGCACCGGAGACGAGGACGTTGAGCTCGAGCCGCTCGAAGCGGTCACCCGCCGCTTCCCGGATGAGGGCCACCTTGCGCGCCGTGGCGGCCTCGGTCGCCTGGCTGACGATCGGCCGGCCGTGCGCGTCGAACTGCGGCACCAGGCCGACGATGTCCGCCTCGCGCGCCGCGAGTCGGAGCATCCGCGGTCCGCCGCCGCCGATCATGAGCGGCAGCCGCGGGTGCCGGGCGACCGGGACGCCGGTCCGGGCCGCGTGGAGCCGGTAGTGGGATCCTTCGTGACTGACCGTCTCGCCGGCCAGCAGCCGCTTGACGAGCGGGACCGCCTCGGCGAGGCGGTCGACGCGGACCGGCGCGGCGTCATACGGCCGACCCAGCCGCCGGTAGTCGGCCGTGTTCCAGCCCGCCCCCAGGCCCAGCTCGAACCGGCCCCCGGAGAGGTGGTCGATCGTGGCGGCCTCGCGGGCGAGCACGAGTGGGTGGCGGTAGTCGTTGGCGAAGACGAAGCCGCCGACGCGGAGCCGGGTCGTCACAGCCGCCGCCGCCGCGAGCGCCGCGAGGGGCGACAGCTGGCGGCCGAGATGGTCGGGCATGAGCAGGACGTCGTAGCCGAGGCTCTCGGCGCGCCGGGCGAACGCGCTCCACTCGTCGCCGCTCTGCGCCCAGCTGCTGCCGATGGCGAACCGGAAGGGATGCACGACGTCACGGTAGCGGGCTCGCGGCTGGGCGGCGCGGGTGGGGCCGACGTCAGTGCGGGGCGGCACAAGGCGCGGGAATCGAAGCGCCCGAAGGAACCGTCCGTGTCGACGCGACTGCCGCTGGCGACCTTTGATGTGATCTCGGTCGTCGACGACGGCCGCTGGATCGATGGTCCGGGCGACCTTGCGATCACCCGGCGCCTCGACCGCTGCCAGTCCAAGGATCGCTCCCCGGTCCGGTGTCGGCGTCTCGGCCCCTTCGGGCAAGACGGAATGTAACGGCTCTGCAACGAGCGGCACAACGCCCTTGTCCACGACTTTGCGGGCCGCCTGGCCGTCGTCGTCCACGACTTTCCACCACCTGTGGACGCGCTGTGGACAAGCCCGTGGATAACCGGCCGTGGCCGCGGAGGAGCCGGCTACCCGCCGATCGCGAACATCTCGACGTGTCGCAGGCCGGCGGTCTCGGCCGACCGGACCTCGCTGTAGCGATCCGCACGGCGGCCCCACAGGCCGGCGAGAGCGGTCCGGATCTCGCCGTCCGAGGCGTCGCTTCGAACCAGGGCGCGGAGGTCGTGCCCGCGCTCCGCGAACAGGCAGGTGAAGAGCTGGCCGTCGGCGGACAGCCGCGCCCGGGTGCAGGCGCCGCAGAACGGCCGGCTCACCGAGGCGATGATCCCCAGCTCGCCGCCGCCGTCGCGGTAGCGGAAGCGCGTCGCGACCTCGCCCGGGTACGAAGGCGGCACCGCCTCGAGCGGCAGCTCCGCGTCGATCGCCGCGAGCATCTCCGCGGCCGGCACGACGTCCTCGAGGCTCCAGCCGTTGGCCGTGCCCACGTCCATGTACTCGATGAGGCGGAGGACGAGGCCGTGCTCGCGGGCGTAGCGGGCGAGCGGCAGCAGGCTCGCCTCGTTGACGCCTCGCTTGACGACGGTGTTGACCTTCACCGGGTCGAGGCCGGCGGCCTGCGCGGCGGCGATGCCGTCGAGCACCCGGCGGACCGGGAAGCCGACCCCGTTCATCGCCCGGAAGACGGCGTCGTCCAGCGAGTCGAGACTGACCGTGACGCGCCGCAGCCCCGCCTCGGCGAGGGCCGGCGCGGCCGCGGCGAGGGCCGCCCCGTTCGTGGTCAGGGCGATGTCCTCGACGCCGTGGATGGCCGACAGCTGGCGGACGAGGGCCGGGAGGTCGTGCCGGACGAGTGGCTCGCCGCCGGTCAGGCGCAGCTTGCGCACGCCCAGGTCGACGAACAGGCGGGCGAGTCGGGCGATCTCCTCGAAGGTGAGGATCTCCGATCGCGGCAGGAAGGCGTAGTCGCGGCCGAAGATCTCCCGCGGCATGCAGTAGACGCAGCGGAAGTTGCAGCGGTCGGTGACCGAGATGCGCAGGTCGTGGAGGCGCCGGCCGAACCTGTCGGCGACGAGGTCGGGAGCGTCGGGGGCGGCCGGGGTGGCGGGGCGGGCGTCGGTCACGGCAGGACGATACCCCGGCGGCGCGGAAGACGGGGTCAGGCCTCCAGCTTCGAGCGCATGCAGTCGAAGGTCTGGCCGATCATCTTGTTGGCCGTGCCCTCGATGAGGCGGCCGCCGACCGAGGCGATGGTCCCGGCGATGTTGACGTCGGCGACCCAGTCCATGACCGTCGTGCCGGGGTTCCCGTCGCGGAGGACCATGGACGCGGTCGCGTCCACGGCGCTCCCCGGCGCCTGGCCGCGGGCCTTGATGACGGCCCGCGACGGCGGCTCCTGCTCCGCCATCTCGAGGTCGACGACGAAACGGGCGCTGATGAAGCCGACGCCGACCTTGGCCCGCGCCCTGAAGTGCGTCGCGTCGATGACCTCGATCGATTCCACCCCGGGTCCACAGCTTCCCACCTGGTTTGGGTCGCTGACGAACGCCCAGACGCGGTCGCGAGGGGCCTTGATCTCCACGGAGCCGTCGAAGTGCACGGGATCCTCCGGCTGGCGGTGACGGGCGCGCTCAGCTCGTCGCGGGGGCGACGAACGAGGCCGGGTCGCGGTTGAAGCGGGTCTGGCAGCCGATGCAGCAGAAGGCGTACATCACGCCGTCGTGCTCGGCGGTGTAACGGAGGTCCTCGGCCTCGACGGTCATCCCGCAGACGGGGTCGCGGAGGATGATGTCGGCGGCGGGTCCCGCCGGGCCCGGGTTCGGCGGCGGGACTGAGGCGGCCCGGGCGGGCCCGGCCGGGGCGGCCGACGCCGACGCCGCGGACGCCGACGGGGCCGACCCGACGAGCGCCGCCGCGGCCGGCAGTCGACCGTGGCGGACCTGGGTCAGCTCGGCGAGGATCGAGAGGGCGATCTCCTCGGGCGTCTCGGCTCCGATGTCGAGTCCGGCCGGGGCGCGAAGGGCGGCCAGGCGGTCCTCGCCGATGCCCTCGTCCCGCAGCCAGGCGCGGACGGAAGCGGCCCGCTTCGGCGAGGCGATCAGGCCGACGTAGGCGCAGCCGCGCCTGAGGAGGCCCCGCAGCGCCTCCTCGTCCCACTGGCCCTGGCTCGCCACGACCGCGTACGGCCGCGCCTCCGGCTCGAACGCGGCGAGGTCCGTCTCGGCCAGGACGCGCGACGCCGCGGGATGGTCGGCCGCGGCCGCGGCCGCGTCCAGCAGGCTGACCCGGAACCCGGCCGCGGCCCCGAGCTCGACGAGCGCGGCCGCGATCGGCGTCGCCCCGACGACCCACAGGGCCGGAGCGGGGAGATGCGGTTCCACGTGGATCTCCAGCGTCCCGCCCGAGTGGCAGGTCATGACCTCCTCCACGACCCCGTCGGCGCGGCGGCCGCTCCCCCCGCCCTCGGGAGCGAGGCGGACGAGCCGGCTCTGGCCGTCGGTCAGGGCTCGCCGCGCCTCGCGGACCACGACGGGCCGGGCGCAGCTGCCGCCGACCCAGCCCTCGATGCTGCCGTCGGGGTGGACGATGCCGCGCGCGCCGGGTCGGGCCGACGTGGGTCGCTCGATCGCGACGACCGTGGCCAGGACGAACGGCTCGCCGGCGGTCTCGAGCTCGACCGCGCGGGCGAGGATGGCGGCCGGGCCGCGCCCGGCCGCCCCTGCGCTCGCTATGCCGTGACCCCCTTCTCCTGGAGGATGGCCCAGACCTTCTGCGGGGTGATGGGGATGTCGACGTGGCGGACGCCGAGATGCCACAGGGCGTCCACGACCGCGTTGGCGATGGCGGGCGGCGCGCCGACCGTGGCCGACTCGCCGACGCCCTTGGCGCCGAGCGGGTGATGGGGGGAGGGGGTGATCGTCTTGTCGGTCTCCCAGGCCGGCGTCTCGAGGGCCGTCGGGACGAGGTAGTCGAGGAACGTCCCGGCGAGGTTGTTGCCCTGCTCGTCGTACGAGATCTCCTCGTACAGGGCGGGCGCCAGGCCCATCGTCAGGCCGCCGTGGATCTGACCGTCGACGATCATCGGGTTGATGATGTTGCCGCAGTCGTCGACCGCCACGAAGCGGCGGACCTTGACCTGGCCGGTCCCCTTGTCGATGTCGACGACGCAGATGTACGAGCCGAAGGGGAAGGTCAGGTTCGGCGGGTCGTAGTAGTCCACCGCCTCGAGGCCGGCTTCCATCCCCTGCGGGTGGTTGGTGTAGGCCGCGAAGGCGATCTCCTGGATCGTCTTGAAGCGGTCGGGCGAGCCCTTGACGCTCCACTTGCCGTTCGACCACTCGAGGTCGTCGGGGTTGGCCTCCAGGAGGTGGGCGGCGAGCAGCCGCGCCTTCTCCCGGATCTTGCGGGCGGCGATGGCCGTCGCGGCGCCCGCCGTCGGCGTCGAGCGGCTGGCATACGTGCCCAGGCCGTAGGGCGCGGTGTCGGTGTCGCCCTCCTCGATGGTGATGTCGGTGGCGGGGATGCCGAGCTCCTCGGCGATGATCTGGGCGAAGGTCGTCTCGTGGCCCTGGCCCTGGCTCTGGACGCCGAGGCGGGCGATGGCCGAGCCCGTCGGATGGACCCGGATCTCGCACGAGTCGAACATCTTGATGCCGAGGATGTCGAAGGTGTGGGAGGGGCCGGCCCCGACGATCTCGGTGAAGCTCGAGATGCCGATGCCCATCAGCTCGCCCTTCGCACGCTTCTCGGCCTGCTCGCGGCGGAGGTCGTCGTAGCCGATGAGGTCCATGGCCTTGCGCAGCGCGGCGGGGTAGTCCCCGGAGTCGTACTCCCAGCCGGTCGCGGAGTGGTAGGGGAACTGCTCGGGCTGGATGAAGTTCCGCAGCCGGAGCTCGGCCGGGTCGATGTCGAGCTGGTGGGCCGCGATGTCGACCATCCGCTCGATGGAGTGGACCGCCTCGGTCACCCGGAACGAGCAGCGGTAGGCGACCCCGCCGGGCGGCTTGTTGGTGTAGACGCCGTCGACCTCGACGAAGGCCTTCGGGAGGTCGTACGAGCCGGTGATGACGTTGAACAGCCCCGCCGGGAACTTGGATGGGTCCGCGGCGGCGTCCGAGTAGCCGTGGTCCGCGATCGTGCGGACGCGCAGGCCGGTCAGCCGGCCGTCCTTCGTCGCGCCGAGGTCGCAGTGGACGTGGTAGTCGCGGGCGAACGAGTCCGCCTGCAGGTTCTCCGAGCGGTCCTCGATCCACTTGACCGGATGACCGGTCGTCAGTGAGGCGACGACGGCCAGGACGTAGCCGGGATAGACGGGGACCTTGCCACCGAAGCCGCCACCGATGTCGTGGGTCTTGATGCGGATCTTGTGCTCGGGGATCTTCGAGACGAGGCTGAAGACCGTCCGGATGGCGTGCGGCGCCTGGGTCGTCATGTGGACCGTCAGGTGCTCGCGGATCGGGTCCCAGTCCGCGATGCAGCCGCACGTCTCGATCGAGGCGACGTGGATGCGGGGGATGTAGATGTCCTGGCTGATGACGACGTCCGAGCCCGCGAGGGCGGCGTCGGCACCGGCCTTGTCGCCCGACTCCCAGTGCCAGATCCGGTTCGTCTGCTTGTCGGGTCCCTTGTCCGGCCGGAGGATCGGCGCGTCGGGCTCCAGGGCCTTGAACGGGTCGACGACGACGGGCAGCGGCTCGTAGTCGACGAGGACCGCGGCGACGCCGTCGGCGGCGGCGTAGCGGCTGTCGGCGACGATCGCGGCGACCTCCTGGGCCTGGTACATCACCGTGTCGGTGGGCAGCACCATCTGGGTGTCGCCGGCCAGCGTCGGCATCCAGTGCAGCCCCGCCGCCTCGAGATCCTTGCCCGTGATGACGGCGAGGACGCCGGGGACCTTGAGGGCCTCCGACGCGTCGATCCCGCGGATCCGGGCGTGGGCGTAGGGGCTGCGGACGATGTCCAGCCAGAGCATCCCGGGCAGGACGACGTCGTCGATGTACTCGCCTCTGCCCCGGATGAAGCGGGGGTCCTCCCGGCGCTTGAGGGCATGACCCATGCCGCCGACCTCGGGCGTCGTGGTCGGCGCCTGGGCGGTGTACGTCTCGGTCATCTCGGCTACCTCGCCCCCGCGGCCTCGGCCGCCTGCTCGGCCGGACCGGCTGCCGAGGCCGCAGCCCGGAGCTCGGCGGCGGCCTGCTGGACGGCCTTGACGATGTTCACGTAGCCGGTGCAGCGGCAGAGGTTGCCGCTGATGCCCTCCCGGATCTCGCCCTCGCTCGGGTCGGGGTTCCGGGCGAGCAGCCAGGACGACTCCATGATCATCCCCGGCGTGCAGAAGCCGCACTGCAGACCGTGCTGGTCCCAGAAGGCCTGCTGGAGCGGGTGGAGCTTGCCGCCCTGCTCCAGGCCCTCGATCGTCGTGACCTGCGAGCCGCTCGCCTGGACGGCGAGGACGGTGCAGCTCTTGGCGCTCTGGCCGTCGAGGATGACGGTGCAGGCGCCGCAGTGGCTCGTATCGCAGCCGACGTGGGTCCCGGTCAGGCCGAGGACGTCGCGCAGCAGGTGGACGAGGAGCAGGCGGGGCTCCACGTCGGCCTCGCGGACCTGGCCGTTGACAGTGAGCGTGACGTGCTGGGTCGTCATCGATGGCCTCCTACGCCACGCCGCGGGCGCGGGCGACCGCCCGCCGCAGGGCCCGGATCGTCATCTCGGCCGCCATCGCCCGCTTGTAGGCGACCGGCCCATGGCCGTCAGCGGCCGGCCGGCTCTGGGCCGCGGCGGCCTGCCCCGCCTCGCGGTAGGCGTCGTCGAGCGGGTCGCGGCCGACGAGGAGGGCCTCCG
This sequence comes from Candidatus Limnocylindrales bacterium, assembly GCA_036392215.1. GTDB lineage: Bacteria > Chloroflexota > Limnocylindria > Limnocylindrales > CSP1-4 > JAJYJO01. The sequence goes on from DASVYJ010000076.1 coordinate 11,542, forward strand.
CGTCGGTCGCGGCGAACGCCGTTTCGGCGACCGCGGTAAGGCCGATGCCGACCTCGGCGAACGTGCCGTCGGGGTTCAGGCGGAGCTGCACCGCTGCGGCTGCCGTGGCGAAGTCGCCTGCCTTCCGCTCGATCTTCTCGTACGCGCCGCCCGACCGGTCGCCGGGCTGGGGGATGCGGACCTCGGTCAGGATCTCGGTCGGCTCGATGGCCGTCTGGAAGGTGTCGAGGAAGAATTCGCGGGCCGGGATCGTCCGCTCGCCGTCGGTGCTGCGGCAGACGATCGTCGCCCGCGCCGCGATGAGGACCGCGGGCCAGTCGGCGCTCGGGTCGGCGTGGGCGCACGAGCCGCCGATCGTCCCCCAGTTGCGGACCTGGGGGTCGCCGATGCCGCCGGCCGCGTCCCGCAGGAGCGGGTACGACCGGCCGACGACAGGATCGTCGTGGATCCGGCGGTGCGTGACGCGCCCGCCGATGTGCAGCCCGTCCTCGGCCTCGACGATCGCATCGAGCCCGGCCACGTCGCGGATGTCCACGAGCAGGCCGGGCTGGGCGAGTCGGAGCTTGAGCAGCGGGATCAGGCTGTAGCCGCCGGACAGGACCTTGGCCTCGCCCTCGCGATCCTTCAGGACGCGCAGGGCCCCGGCGAGGTCCGGGGGGCGGACGTAGTCGAACTGGGCTGGGATCATCGCCGGGACCGACCTCCTTCCGCTGCCGGCGCGAGCGCCGGTGGGGACGACGGCCGCGAGATGCGGCCTCAGCGGGTACGGTCGTTCGGGCGGCTCCGGGTGTCCCGCGGGTGAGGGTCGAGCGACGATCGGGCGCGGGTACGCCCGAGGCAGCGGAACGATGTGGGCGGGATCGTAGTCCCGGGCCATTGCAGGGTCAACGAACGGCCGTCTCGGCGGGGGAGTGTCGCGCGACGCGGGCCGAGCGTCGCCGCCGAGCCGGGCCGAGCGTCGCCGCGGAACGTCCGTCCGCAGGGGGCGGCGGCTGTCCGCGCGCGCAGCCACGGTCCCGACACGCTCGGTACCTGCCGCCCCCGCTCAGCTCCTGCCGTCTGCGTCCGTCGATCCTGTCGGACCGTCATCGCCAGCACGCGCGACATGGTCGTATCCGATGCGCTGTCCCTGGCCGCGAGTCGGACACGGTCGCCCGTCGCCCCGACAACGACGCGTGCCGCGGGTGCGAATCCGACAGCGAACGGCGTCGGCCGCTGTCCTCGGGGCGGCCCTCAGACACGACCGCGCGTCGCGGCGGTCGTCCTGTCCGCCGGGGCCTCGCCAGCGACGTCCCCGGGCTGTCCGGCCACCGACACCGGCGTTGTCGGCGCTGCGCTGGCCCCACGCGGCCGCCGGCCGCACCCTGTCGCCGGGGGGATCCGATGCCCGTCTCGGAGGTCGCCGAGATGGCGGCAGGCTGCGGGCGGGCGCAGCCGAGGCGTCCCGGGAGGTTGACGATGCGTCGCACGGTGACGCTGGTCGCGGCGATCGCGCTCAGCGCCTCGCTCACGGTACCCGGGGCCGCCGCGGCGCCGCTCACGGACGCGAGCTCGCTGCAGTGGCACCGGAACCCGGCCACGGGGCACTTCTACGCTCAGCTCGGGTCGATGACCTGGCCCGAGGCCGAGGCAGCCGCGGTGGCGCTCGGCGGGCACCTCGTCTCGATCGCCGATCAGGCCGAGGAGGACTGGGTCGCCTCGACGTTCACGGACCAGTACCTCTGGATCGGGCTGACCGACCGCGCCGTCGAGGGGACGTTCGAGTGGTCGAGCGGCGAGCCCGTCACGTACGCGAACTGGCAGGCGGGCGAGCCCGACGACTGGCAGGACGTCGGCGGCGAGGACTTCACGGCGCTCTTCCGGACGCCGGACGGCGCGACGGTCTGGATCGACGCCGGCGGTGGGCCGTTCCCGGGCGCGATCGTGGAGGTGCCGCATGGACCGACCGTGGCCGTGGGGGCATTCACGGTCGAGTGGAGCCTGCAGAACCCGGAGGCGATCGTCGGCCTCAGCTGGCGCGGCTCGCCGAACCTGACCAACGCCTCTCCGAACATCGAGTACCCCTGCGGCGGCGACTCGGAGTACTTCGGCAACAGCTGGGGTGTCACCGGCCCCGAGGGCTGGGTGGCGCCGGTCGGCGCCGGGACCAGCGGCAGCTGGTCGCAGCGGGGCAGGACGGCCGTCGCGGTCCACTCCGCGGCCTCGGACTGCTACGGGACGAGCGGGATCCCCGTCGATACCCGCTACCAGTTCTTCGACCAGGGCCCGCGGGTGAACACGATCCTCGTCGAGCGGCGCTTCAGCTTCGGCCAGACGCCGTTCGCGCACGACTTCCGGCCGTATATCCCCCGCCTGACCCCCCGCGACAGCTTCGATACGGTCGTCCACCCCGATGTGACCGGGACCAGCCTCATCACCGAGGACGTCAATCCCTGCGAGTTCGGCTGTCTCGTCGCGGACTGGAACCGGTCGTGGTTCGCCGTCCACGATCAGTACGCGGGGCGCGGGATGATCGTCCGGCACGTGCCTTCCTCGTACACGGCCGGCCTCTGGGTCGACGCCGACGGCTTCTCCCAGACGTCCGCTTCAGGCGTCGTGCTCCTCGCTCCGCCGGAGGGCTTCAGCGGCACGGTCGTCGAGACCGAGATCCTGTGCTTCTACGACAGCGGGAGCTGGACCCCCTCGCTCAAGCTGCCGCCGGGCTGCTGACGGGAGCGCTCGCGCCTGACCCTCACGGAGCCGCGCTCGGGAGGGTCAGGCTCGCGAGGTCCGCGGGGGTGTCCACGTCGGGATTGTCACCCTGGACGGGGACCTGGCGGACGAGGTCGGGGCGGCGGGCCATGACCGGTCCCAGGCCGCGGTCGCCGCGCACCTCGGCCGCCAGCGGCCATGCGCCGCGAGCGATGAGGACAGGGTTCGGACCGCCGCCCCCGGCGTAGCGCGGCACGACCAGGGGCGGCCCGGCCGCCTCCCATGCCTCGAACAGCGCGGCGATGACGGCGGGCCGGACGAGCGGCTGGTCGCCGAGCAGGATCAGCGCGGCGTCGACGGCCGGTCCCACGGCATCGAGGCCGAGGCGCAGCGAGCTCGACAGCCCGCGCTCGGGCTCGGGGTTGCGCACGACGCGGACGCGCGGCTCGCCCGCCTCCGGCACCGCGTTCGCCACCGCGCCCGCGTCGCGGCCGAGGACGAGGATCGTCTCGGCCAGGCCGAGGTTCGCCGCGGCGGACAGGACGTGGCCGAGGACCGGCGTTCCGGCCAGCGGGGCCAGGAGCTTCTGGCCGCCGAACCGGGACGAGGCCCCGGCCGCGAGGACGACCGCCGCGACGCGGTCGGCCTCGATCACCACGGGGCGTGGACGGGCGCCGGGTCCGAGGGAGCGCCCGACGAGGCTGTCCCGTCCCGCCCGGCGGCCAGGGCCCGCATCGGTCGGCCCGTCCCGCCGTACCGCGCGGCGACCACCTCGGCCATGATCGCGAGCGCCGTCTCGGCCGGCGCCCGGCCGCCCAGGTCGAGGCCGATCGGCCCGTTCAGGCGCTCGAGCGCCTCGTCGTCGACGCCTGCGGCTCGCAGCCGCGCCCGCCGGTCCGCCTGCGTCCTGCGAGACCCGACCGCCCCCACGTAGCGGCAGCCCCGGGAGAGCGCGGCGACGATCGCGGGCTCGTCGAACTTCACGTCGTGGCTGAGGACGGCGACGGCGTCCGCGGGTCCCAGGCCGATCTCGTCGGCGACCTCGTCCGGCCAGCCGACGACGAGCCGGTCGACGTCGGGGAATCGCTCCCGCGTCGCGAACGCCGGCCGCCCGTCGACGACGACGGTCTCGTAGCCGAGCGTGCGGGCGATGGCCACCAGCGGGATGGCGACCTGGACCGCACCGACGACGACGAGCCGCGGCCGGACGGGGAACGCCTCGATGAAGTACGAGCGGCCGCCGAGCGTCACGGTCCGCGAGACCCCGCGGGCGAGCGTCTCGAGGGCAAGCCGGGCGAGCTCGGCGTCGAGGCCCGCGTCGCCGACCGAGCCGTCGAGGCGACCGTCGTCCCAGGCCACGAGGACGGCCGCCGGCGGTTCGCCCGGGCGGGTCGGATGCGGCCCGAACTCGGGTCCCGGCGCGTCGCCGGGGAGCGGCGTGATCACCGCGCGGCCAGGGCCGGTCCCGCGCCGGGACGACCCCTGCGCCGTCGCCGGCCCGGCCGGGAGGTGGGCCGTCGCCGGCCCGGCCGTCTCGTGCGCCGCGGCCTCGACCTCGGGCCGGACGGACGGCTCGACGAGCACGTCGATCGTCCCGCCGCAGGCCAGGCCGACCGACCAGGCCTGCTCGTCGCTGATGCCGTAGCGGATCACCCGAGCGCGCCCGTCCGCCCGCGCCTTCTCGACCTCCTCGAACGCGGCGCCTTCGACGCAGCCGCCGCTCACCGAGCCGGCGATCCGCCCGTCGGCCGCGGCGAGCAGGACCGCGCCCTCGGGGCGCGGCGCGGAGCCGAACGTCCGGACGACGACGGCTCGGCCGACCTCCACGCCCTCGGCCCGCCAGGCTTCGAGCGTTCCCACCAGGTCCTTCATCGCGTGCCCTCCCGAGCCGCCCCAGCGGCCCCGACGATCCGGGCGGACGTGGCGGCCCGTCCGGGCGACCGCGTCGGCCTCGTCCCGCGGACCGGCCGCCCCCGCTCGTCCCGCGAGGCGAGCAGCTCGGCGAGCCGCTCCAGGCTCGCCAGGTTACCGGCGGGCACGAAGTCGTCGACGTGCGGCAGGGCCGCCGCCATCCCGGCGGCGAGCGGCCGGTAGCCCTCCGCGCTGGCGAGCGGGTTCAGCCAGATGAGCCGGTGGCAGCGGCGCTGGAGCCGCGCCATCTCGTCCTGCACCAGCGCCGGGTCGCCGCGGTCCCACCCGTCGCTGACGATGACGACCACGGCGCTGCTCGGCAGCGTCCGGCGAGCCCAGCGGCGATTGAACTCGTGGAGGCACTCGCCGATGCGCGTCCCGCCGGACCAGTCCGCCGTGGCCTCCGCGACCGCAGCCAGGGCCGCGTCGCGGTCGCGGGCGCGCAGCAGCCGCGTGACGCGGGTCAGCCTCGTCCCGAAGACGAAGGCCTCGGTCCGGACGGCCGACGCGGCGAGGGCCTGGCTGAAGCGGAGCAGGAGCCGGCCGTGGCGCTCCATCGAGCCCGAGATGTCGCACAGCACGACGAGCCGTCGCGGCCGCCGGATCGGCCGCTGCCAGGCGAGCCGGATCGGGGCGCCGCCGGTCTGGAGGTTCCGCCGGAGCGTCGCCCGCGTCGCCAGGATCCGGCCGCGCGGATGGAGCTCGCGGCGCCGGGTCCGCCGCCGTTCGAGGCGGGGCGAGAGGAGGTCGACGAACCGCTCCGCCTCTCGGAGCTCGCTCGCCGTCATCCGGTCGAACTGCCGGTCGCGGTCGAGGCGGTCGTGGCTCCACGCCTGGGGCGAGATCGTCAGCGCCTCGACCTCGTCCGCGGGCGGCGCGTCCTCGGTCCCGCGAGGGTCGGCCGGCGCGGTGCGGCCGGCCTGCTCCGGCGCGTCGGGCCGCTCGTCTGCGCCGCGAGCGGCCCGCTCCTCCCGCTCGTCGGGGGGATCGGACTCGCGGTCGTCCACGATCCTCGTGGGAACCGGCAGCGGCGCGGCCGCGGGGCGACGTCGCCAGAATCCGTCGAACACGGCGTCGTACCGCTCGCGCTCCTCGCGACGGCGGACGAAGACCGCGGCCCCGGCCTCGCGGACGAGCTCGCGGTCGGCCAGGCCGACGAGCTCGAGCGACCGGCCGAAGTCGATGACGGCGCCGAGGTCGATCGCCAGCCCGGCTCGCCGCAGCCGGCGTCCGAAGTCCACCGCGGCGCCGAGCAGCCGCTCCCCGTCGATGGCCTGATGAGCGCCCGTGCCGACGGCTCCGGGGAGTGGCTCGAGCCGCACGACGTGGGCTCCGGCCGCGCCCGTCGCCGCGTCCTGTCGGGCGTGCCCAGCCCGCGTCGTGCCCGGCCCGCCCGCCATCGGCCCTACGCCGTCGCAGCCGTCGCGGCCGTCGCCGCCGCGACGACGATCGCCCCCGCCGCCTCGCCGCGCATCGCCCGGATGTCCTCCTCGTACTTCAGGAGCACGCCGAGCGTGTCGTCGACGAGCGCCGAGGTAAGCTCGGTCGCCCCGAGGGCCAGCAGGGCCGCGGCCCAGTCGAGCGTCTCCGCCACGCCGGGGAGCTTGGTCAGGTCGGTCGCGCGCAGCCGATGCACGAAGTCGACGACCTGCCGGGCGAGGCGCTCGGGCACCGCCGGCAGGCGGGCGAGGACGATCTCGAGCTCGCGCTGCGCGCTCGGATAGTCGATCCAGTGGTAGAGGCAGCGCCGCTTCAGCGCGTCGTGGACCTCGCGCGTCCGGTTCGAGGTGAGGATCACCCGCGGCGGCCGCTCGGCCCGGATCGTGCCGATCTCCGGCACGGTCACCTGGAAGTCGGAGAGGATCTCGAGGAGATACGCCTCGAACTCCTCGTCGGCCCGGTCGATCTCGTCGATGAGCAGGACCGGCGGGCTGCCGTCGTGGGCCTCGAGGGCCTGGAGGAGCGGCCGGCGGATGAGGAACTGGGGGCCGAAGATGTCCTTGGCGTGCAGGCTTGCACCCTGGCCGTGGGCCTCGAGGAGCCGGATCTCGACCATCTGGCGCGGGTAGTCCCACTCGTAGACGGCCGTCGTGACGTCGAGACCTTCGTAGCACTGGAGTCGGATCAGGCGCGCCCCGAGGCTGTCGGCGAGGACCTTGGCGAGCTCGGTCTTGCCCACGCCGGCTTCGCCCTCGAGAAGGAGCGGCCGGCCGAGCTCGAGGGACAGGTAGATGGCTGTGGCGAGCGAGCGGTCGCACAGGTAGTCCCGGGCCCGGAACGCGGCCTGGATGCCCTCGATGCTGCCCAGTCCGGACGGGGAGGGTACGGCGGTGTCCTCACTCACCGCCCGAATCTACACCGGGAGGCCGGCCGTCCCGCCCGACGCGCCCGGGCCTGTCCGTCTCCCCCGGCTCGATCCCTCAGGCGTCCTCCGCCTCCAGGTCCCGGGCGTACGGCGGGAAGCGGAAGCGCATCGCGCGGCCCAGGATCCCGCCGTGCCCGAGCCGGGCGACCATCGCCGCGCTCGCCCGCTCGCCGGTCAGGAGGCGCGGCAGGAGCAGGTCCGCCGCCGTGGCCTTCGAGTACGCCCCGCAGGTGGGCAGGCCGAGCAGGTCCGTCCGGCCGACGCGGGCGAGCCAGACCATGGAGCCAGGATGGGCCGGTGCGCCGCGCCGGACGACGCGGCCGCCAAGCGCCGAGATCGCCTCGAAGATCGCGTCGTCAGGGTCCGTGGAGGCCGCGCCCGCGGTGAGGACCACGTCGGCCCGACCGCGGCCGCGGACCAGGGGCGCCAGCGCCGCCTCAACGGCAGCGGGCTCGTCCGCGGCGTAGGCGATCGCGACGAGGCTCGAGCCGAGCGCCTCGACACGGCCGCGGACGCTCGCCTCGAACCGTTCCCGGGCGAGGCCGCGGACCGACTCCTTGACGACGGCGGCGACGCGGCGTGGCACGAACGGGGCAACGCGCACCACCGGCGCGGCGCGCTCGGCCAGCTCGACGCCCGCGGCGAGGACGCGCGCCCCGACGACGTGCGGTGCGACCTTGACGCTCGCGACGAGATCGCCGGCCCGGACGACCTGGCCGTCGAACAGGGTGAAGACCTCGAGCGGGTCGAGGCGGTCGAGCCGCTCGAGCGCGCCGACGCGCACGTGCAGGACGCCATCCGCCTCGGCCAGCAGGTCTACCCGGCTCTCGGCGGGACCGCGGACGCGGAGGCCGGTTCCCGCGACGGCCGTCGCGAGGCGCAGCGCGGCCTCGTCCTCGTGGACGTCGCCCTCGTCGAGGAGGAGCAGGGTGATGCCTGGGCGGGCACCGGGTTCGCGACCCCGGGGGCCGCTGTCGACGGCGGGCGCGGGCCGCTCGAGGCGAGCGACGTCCGCCGGACTCAGCCGCCGCCCCTTCGCCCACCGCTCCCCGTCCACGAGCAGGTCGCGGACGATGGCGCTCCCCACCGCCTCGGCGGGGAGCGGCCGGCCCGGCAGGACCCGCAGCGTCCTCACGGCGGGATGGTAGAGGAGCGCGCGAGCGCGGCCCGGCTGCCGGTCCGGCGGCCGCCGACTGCGCCCCCGATGCGTCGCGCGCGATGCATCAGTACCTCGACATCGAGCCGCCTGGACGGCAAGATACCGAGGTATGAACGACCCGAACCCCGCCGCCGCCGAGCGCGGCCGGAGCCTCCGCGTCGGCCAGGCGGCCGAGCTGCTCGGCGTCTCCGTGGACACCATCCGACGCTGGGAAGCCGAAGGCCGCCTGCAGACCGTCCGCTCCGCAGGGGAGCAACGCCTCGTGCCCATCGCCGAGGTCAGCCGCCTCCTCGCCGAGCGGCGCGGGCAGGCGCGCCCTCGGCCCATCGTCGCCCAGTCGGCCCGCAACCGGTTCCCGGGGATCGTCACACGCGTGGAGCGCGACGGCGTCGCCGCGGTGGTCGAGGTCGTGGCCGGCCCGCATCGCCTGGTCAGCCTGATGACGGCGGAGGCGGCGACCGAGCTCGACCTGCGCGTCGGGGCGGAGGTGGTCTGCGTCGTCAAGGCGACCAACGTCATCGTGGAGGTCCCCTCGTGATCGATCGCGCTGGCCGGCTCGGTCGCCTCCTCGTCGGCGCGGCCCTCGTCGCGCTCGCGGCGGGCTGCGGGACCGGCGCCGGCTCCCCGGCACCGGCCTCCTCGGGCGGCACCCCGAATGCCGCCGATCGAGAGCTCACCGTCTACGCCGCCGCCTCGCTGACCGACGTGCTCAAGGCCGCCGCGCTGCGCTTCGAGGCGGCCCATCCGGGCGTCCGACTCGTCGTCTCCACCGACGCGTCGAGCGCCCTGCGGGCGAAGATCGAGCAGGGCGCGCCGGCCGACGTCTTCCTCTCCGCCGACACGAAGAACGCCCAGGCCCTGGCCGACGAGCAGCTCGCCTCGGCGCCCGTCGCCTTCGCCCGGAACCTTCTGACGATCGTCGTGCCGGTCGCGAATCCCGCGGCGATCACGAGCCCCGCCGACCTCGCCCGGCCCGGCGTCCGGATCGTCGCCGCCGGTCCGGCCGTCCCGATCACGCGCTACGCCGACGAGGTGGTCGCGCGCCTCGCGGCGCTGCCCGGTTACCCGACCGGCTTCGCCGCCGCGGTCGCCCGGAACGTGGTGAGCCAGGAGGACAACGTCCGGGCCGTGCTGGCCAAGGTGGAGCTGGGCGAGGCCGACGCCGCGATCGTCTATGTGACCGACGCCCGCTCGAGCAGCAAGGTGGGCACGATCGCGCTGCCCGCCGTGGCCAACGTCCCCGCCACGTACGCCGGCGACGTCGTCTCGACCTCCAGCCACCCGGCCGACGCCCGGGCGTTCCTCGATTGGCTGGCGGGCCCCGATGGCCAGGCCGTCCTGGCGGGCTTCGGGTTCCAGCCGCCCGGCGCGCACGCGGCAGCGTCCGCCGCCCCGTGAGCGGGGGCGCGCTGCCGAGACGCGGCGTGCGCCAGGGCGGCCACCTGCGCGGCCACGCGCTCGCGGCCTTCGCCGTGCCGGGCCTGCTGCTCGTCGCTTTCCTGGCCCTGCCGATCGTGGCCCTCGTGGCCCGGGCGGTCCTCGGCGGCGCCGTTGCGGCCGAAGCCGGCGGCAGCGCGGTCCTCGACGCGGTCGTCCTGAGCCTGGCGACGACCGCGGCGAGCCTCGGTCTCGCGGTCGCGCTCGGCACGCCCCTGGCGTACCTCCTCGCGCGGCGCCGGATCCCCGGCGCGGCCTTCGTCGAGGCGAGCCTGGACCTGCCCGTCGTCCTGCCCCCGGCGGTCGCCGGGCTGGCTCTGCTCCTGCTGCTCGGCCGGCAGGGCGCCCTCGGCAGGGTGCTGGAGGCCCTCGGGCTCCGCCTGCCGTTCACGACCGCGGCGGTCGTGCTCGCCCAGCTGTTCGTGGCGGCGCCGCTCTACGTCCGGTCCGCGCGGAGCGGCTTCGCGGGCGTGGACCGGGACGCGGAGGACGCCGCGCGCGTCGACGGGGCGGGGGAGTGGGCTGTCTTCCGCGAGGTGACCCTGGCCCTGGCGAGGCCCTCGCTCGAGGCCGGGATGGTGATGGCCTGGGCGCGGGCGCTCGGCGAGTTCGGGGCGACGATCATGTTCG
>DASVYJ010000077.1:0-3255 GCA_036392215.1 Candidatus Limnocylindrales bacterium
TTGAGGACCATGAACTCGTGGGCCTGCGAGCCGCCCATCATCCCGACGTCCGACGAGACGGCCACCGCGCGCAGCCCGAGCCGCTCGAAGATGCGGCTGTAGGCCTCGTAGTGGTCCTGGTAGCTGCGGTCGAGCCCGGCCGCGTCCCGGTCGCACGAGTATGAGTCCTTCATGGTGAACTCGCGGACGCGGATGAGGCCGCCGCGCGACCGCGGTTCGTCCCGGAACTTCGTCTGGAAGTGGTAGAGCATCACCGGCAGCTGGCGGTACGAGCGGACGATGTCGCGCAGCAGGTCGGCGACGACCTCCTCGTGGGTCATGGCCAGCACCATGTCGCGCCCGGCGCGGTCCTCGAAGCGGGCCATCTCGGGCCCGATCGACTCGTAGCGCCCCGTCTCGCGCCACAGGTCGGCCGGGTGGACCACGGGCATGAGGAGCTCCTGCCCGCCGATGCGGTCCATCTCCTCGCGGATGACCTGCCGGACCCGCTGGTCCACCCGGAATCCGAGCGGCAGGAGCGAGTAGATGCCCGACCCGAGCTGGCGGACGTAGCCGGCCCGGACGAGGAGGCGGTGCGAGACCATCTCGGCGTCGGCCGGGTCGTCGCGCAGGGTCTGGAAGAAGAGCTGGCTCAGGCGCATGGCCGGAAGCATAGCGAAGGGGGCGCCCGGACCTGTTAGCCTCTGGCGTCGTGAGCGGTCGCAGCCGGGGTCCCGCGGGAGGAGCCCTTCGCCGTGCCTGACGGCCCGACCATCGTCCTCCTCGGCATCTTCGCCCTGGCCTTCCTCTTCGACTACATCAACGGCTTCCACGACACCGCGAACGCGATCGCCACGTCGGTCTCCACGCGGGCCCTGAAGCCCGAGTACGCGATCCTGCTGTCGGCCACGGCCAACTTCGTCGGTGCCCTCGTCTTCGGCACCGCCGTCGCCGGCACGATCGGCTCCGGGATCGTCCACACCGCCGACACGAACGCCGCGGTCCTGATGGCCGCCCTGACCGGGGCCATCACCTGGAACCTCGTCACCTGGTTCCTCGCCATCCCCTCGTCCAGCAGCCACGCCCTCATCGGCGGCCTCATCGGCTCGTCATGGGCCGCGGCGGGCGCGAACTCGGTCCAGTGGGCCAACTTCGTGGGCAAGGTGATCGTGCCCCTCGTCACCTCGCCGGCCCTCGGGCTCGTCATCGGGCTCATCCTGATGGTCGTCCTGCTGAACCTGTTCGTGCGGGCCAACCCGCGCCGGCTCAACGACCGGTTCCGCCGCCTGCAGGTCATCTCGGCGGCCTACATGGCCCTCAGCCACGGCTCCAACGACGCCCAGAAGACGATGGGGATCATGACCCTCGCCCTCTACAACGCGGGCGTCTACCACCTGGCCGACACGGGCGGGAAGATGATCGTCCCGATCTGGGTGATGCTCCTGGCCGCGACCGCGATGTCCCTGGGCACCGCCGCGGGCGGCTGGCGGATCATGCGGACGATGGGCCAGCGCGTCGTCAAGCTGGACCCCGTCCACGGCTTCGCGGCCGAGACGACGGCGGCCTCGATCATCCTCGGCGCGTCGCACCTGGGGATGCCGGTCTCGACGACCCACGTCATCTCGTCGGCCATCATGGGCGCAGGCTCGAGCGACCGGTTCAGCGCCGTGCGCTGGGGCGTGGCCGGCAACATCGTCACGGCCTGGATCCTGACCATCCCCGCCGCGGCCGTGGTCGCCGCGGTCGCCTACGAGGTGCTCCACCTCCTCGGCGGCTGATCGGGCGAGGGGCCTGCCGCCGTCCCGACTATCCCTGGGGCGTTCGCAGGACGTAACCGACGCCGCGGACCGTGTGCAGGAAGCGCGGCGCCGACGGGTCGTCCTCGAGGAGCCCGCGCAGCCAGTGGACATGGACGTCCACCGTCCGCGTCTCGCCCGCGAAGTCGTAGCCCCAGACGTGCTCGAGGAGCTGGTCGCGGCTGAACACCTGACCCCGGTGGCGAAGGAGGAACGCGAGCAGCTCGAACACCTTCGGCTTGAGGGGCACCTCCCGGCCGTCGCGCAGCAGGCGGTGGCCGGCCAGGTCCACCTCGACGTCGCCGAGCCGCACCCGCGCCGGCTGCTCGGCCGGGCTGCCCTCGGTCCGCCGGAGGATCGCCCGGACGCGGGCGAGCAGCTCGCGGAGGCTGAACGGCTTGGTCACGTAGTCGTCCGCCCCGAGCTCGAGACCGACGACGCGGTCCACCTCGGACGACTTCGCGGTCAGCATGAGGATCGGGACCGCCGACTCCTGGCGGATGACCCGGCAGACCTCGATGCCGGAGAGCTCGGGCAGCATCAGGTCGAGCAGGACGAGGTCCGGCCGCGCCTCCCGGAACCGCTCGAGGGCGCTCCGCCCGTCGCCCGCCTGGACGACCTGGAAGCCGTCGGCCTCCAGCGCCTCGGCCAGCGTCTCGCGCAGGACGCGCTCGTCGTCGACGACGAGGATCGTGCGGGGCACCGGTCAGCCCGGGACCGCGGACGCGAGCGCGGCGACCGCCGCGTCGAGCCGGCGGAGGGAACGCTCGTAGCCCACGGCGACGAGCGTGTCGAAGAGCGGCGGGGTCGCGGTCCGCCCGGTGACGGCGACGCGGATGGCCATGAACAGGTCGCCCGGCTTCCAGCCCCGCGCCGCCGCGAGCTCCCGGAGGCGCGGCTCCAGCTCGTCGGCCTCGAAGCTCACCTCCCCTAGGGCCGCGATCACCTCCCGTGCGGCGGCCAGCCCGGCGAGCGTCGTCGCGGCGTCCCAGCGCTTTGGGACGAGGAGGGCGGGATCGGGGCGCAGCTCGTCGACGAACAGGAAGTCGACCATTTCGCCGATCGCGCCGAGCGTGGGCAGGCGCTCCCGGACGAGCGGGACGAGGCTCCGCAGCTCGGCGTCGCTGGGCACCCGCTCGATCCGCCCGGCGGCCTGCTCGGCCTCCAGGAACGGCGCCAGCCGCTCGACGAGGTCGTCGGGCGAGAGGCGCCGGATCCACTGCCCGTCCAGCCACTCGAGGCGCTCGCGGTCGAAGACCGAGCCGGCTCGATTCACGGCGGCCAGGTCGAACCGCTCGATCAGCTCGTCGAGCGAGAGGATCTCCTCCTCGCTGCCGGTCGACCAGCCGAGAAGCGCCAGGTAGTTGTCGAGCGCCTCGCGGACGAAGCCCTGGGCGACGTACTCGCCGAGCGCGGTCTGGCTCTTGCGCTTGCTCATCTTGGTCCGGTCGGGATTGAGGATGAGCGGCAGGTGGGCGAA
>DASVYJ010000078.1:0-8435 GCA_036392215.1 Candidatus Limnocylindrales bacterium
CACCGGGCGGAACGTCGTCGTCCTGTTCATGGCGCTCTCGATCGACCCGGGGTCCGAGCCGGGCTACGCCCGACCGGTGCTCGCCCAGATCGGGACGGGCAGGGCCCTCGTCTTCCACGACGGCAAGGTCTGGCAGGGGACGTGGTCGAAGGCGAGCGACGGCGACCTGACCCGCTTCTACGACTCGGCGGGGGTCGAGGTACCGCTCGTCCGCGGCCGCATCTTCATCCAGGTCGTCCCGACGGGGACGAACGTGGCCTGGAAGGCGCAGTGACCCCGCGCCGGTGCGGGACTCCGGTGCGGTGACCGCGACGCCGCGTCGCGAGGAGGCGCTCCGCAGTCGCGAGGCGGCCGCCAACGTCGAGCTGCCGGGCGGCCCGCTCGGGTACATCCTTCGCCACTCTCCCCGCGCCCGCCGGCTGCGGCTGACCGTCGACCCGCGGCGGGGCGTGATCGTGACCGTCCCCGCCGGTCGGGGCGCGGCCGCCGCCCGACGCGCCGTCGAGCCGTTCCTGCGCGAACGGGAGGCGTGGCTGCGTCGCCACCTCGAGCGGCAGGCCGCGCTGCGCGCCCGGCTCGACGGCCTCGCCCGCGGGGAGCTGCGGGACGGCGCCGTGGTCCCGTACCTCGGCGTGCCGCACGTCGTCCGCCTCGTCGCCGGCTCTCCGGCGGTGCGCCGCTCGACCGTGACGCGCGAGGGCGACGCCGATTCGGACGCGCTCGTCGTCCGCCTCGTCGCGCGCGACCGGCGGCGACCAGCGGCCGTGCTCGAGGCGTGGCTCCGCGACCGGGCCCGCCTGGCCCTCGTCGCGGCCATCGAACGCCACGGCCCGGCCCTCGGCGTCCGGCCCGCGGCCGTGACCCTGCGGGACCAGCGCACGCGGTGGGGTAGCGCGACCCGCGAGGGGCGACTCTCGTTCAGCTGGCGGCTCGTCCTGGCGCCGCCCGAGGCCCTCGAGACGGTCGCGATCCACGAGCTCGCCCACCTGCGGGTGTTCGGCCACGGACCCGGGTTCTGGGCTCTCGTCGCCAGTCGCCGGCCGGACCACCGGATCTGGCGGCGCTGGCTGCGGGAGCACGGTCCGGAGCTGCATGCCGTGCTCGCCCGAGACGAGGCGGAGCCGCTCCCGAGCGAGGCGGCCTGAGGCGATCCCGACCGCCCGTCCACCGTCATGGCGACCGCCGCAAGCCCGCCGCGTGAGAGGGCCGTGATACGTCGGGCCGGCTCGCTGGGGCCCGGACCGAAGGCCGGACGCGCCAGCCTCTCAAGGTCAGTACCCCACGACGTCCAGAGAGGAGTCTGCCCATGGTTTCCCGCATCGAGGATTCGATCGAGGTCAACGTCCCCGTCCACACCGCCTACGACCAGTGGACCCAATTCGAGTCGTTCCCCGAGTTCATGGAGGGCGTCAAGAGCGTCACCCAGCTCGACGACCGGCACATCCACTGGGTCGCCAAGATCGGCGGCAAGACCGAGGAGTGGGACGCGGAGATCACCCACCAGGAGCCGGACCAGCGGATCGCCTGGAGCAGCACCACGGGCGCCCGCAATGCCGGCGCGGTCAAGTTCCGCTCGCTCGGCGCGGACCGGACCGAGGTCAGCCTGGAGATGATGGTCGAGCCGCAGTCGACGACCGAGAAGGTCGGGACGGCTCTCGGCTTCGACGATCGCCAGGTCAAGGAGGATCTGAAGAAGTTCAAGCAGTTCATCGAGTCGCGCGGGCACGAGACCGGCGCCTGGCGCGGCAAGGTGAACCCGGTCGACCACCCGCGCTGATCGGGGCCGTGGCGGAGGGCGCCTCGCCCTCCGCCACATCGCTGGCGGGCGCATCGGAGGGAGCCGTGGGCAAGCGAGGTGCGGCTGACGGCGACGCGGCGAAGCGCAGCGCCGCGAAGCCGGGCGCGACCAAGCTGGCTCCGCACCGCGGCGTCGCGACGGCGACGAAGGCCGGGCGCGAGGGACTCCCGCCGCGGACCGCCGCCGCGAGGTCGAGCGCCCCGCGGACGGGCCGGAGCCGGTCCGACGAGCGCGGCCGCGCCGGCGACCAGGCGGAGGAGGGCGGCCTCGGTGCGATGGCGCGCCGAGGCCTCTCGGAATGTGTGGGCGCGTTCGCCCTGACCCTCGTCGCCGCCGGGGCCGAGGTCATCTCGGCCGTCGCGCCCGGTCAGCTCGACCACGTCTCACGGGCCGTGGCCCCGGGCCTCCTGGTGATGGCCTTCATCTACGCCCTGGGCGACGCGTCCGGGGCGCACTTCAACCCCGTCGTCACCCTCGCCTTCACGGTCCGGCGCGCCTTCCCGCCGGCCTGGGTCCCCCTCTACTGGGGTGCCCAGCTCGCCGGGGCGGTCGGCGCCGCCCTGTTCCTGAGGCTCGTCCTGGGGGACGTCGGCGGCCTCGGCACGACCGTGCCCAAGCTCGGACTCGGCCCCGCGCTCGCCTTCGAGATCGTCCTGACCTGGCTCCTGGTGACCGTCGTACTGGGGACCGCCGACCGCTATCGCCTCGTCGGTCCCAACGCCGCCCTGGCCGTCGGCGCGACGATCGCCCTCTGCGGCCTGTTCGCCGGCCCGGTCAGCGACGCCTCGATGAACCCCGCGCGATCGCTCGGCCCCGCTTTGGTGAGCGGCCGCCTGGGCGATGTCTGGGTCTACCTGATCGGGCCGGCGACGGGGGCGCTGCTCGCCGCCGGGACCACGTTCCTCCTGCATGGCCGCCACGACGGCGACGGCCAGACCGAGGAGGCGGCGATGGGCGAGCCGGACCGGCGCGCGGCAGCCTGAGGGTCGCGACCGGGTTCCGCCACCGGACTGACGCCGTGCCCGGGCCGACGTCCGGCCCGCATCAGGCCGACGTCAGGCCGACGCCTCGCCGCCCGAGTCCGCCGCCTCCTCGTCGACGGGCTCGAGCAGCATCGCCGCAAGTTCGCGCGCGTTGGTAGACCCGTAGTTCGCGTAGCAGTTGTTCATGAGGGCATGGACCTCGCGCGCCTCGCGGGCGGCCTCGCGCAGTCGCGGCACCCAGTCGGCCAGCTCCGCCCGGTCGTACAGGTAGCGGAACCGCTCCACGGTCGGGATGCCCTTCGCCTCCCACGTCTCGGTGCGCCGCCCGTGGAAGCGGACGACCGCCAGGTCGGGCGAGGTCACCGCCTCGAGCGGCGGGATGCTGCTGGCGAGGCCCTGCGGGCCATCGACCAGGACGAGCGGGATGCGGTGCTCGGCCAGGAAGTTGAGCGTCCGCTCCCGGTTCTTCTCGTTGAACCAGGAGCCCGCCCGGAACTCGACCGCCGCGGCGATGCCGGCGGCAGCGAGGCGCTCGTGGGCCGCGAGGATCGCGGCGCGGTGCTCCGACGAGGGGAACACCCAGCGCGGGTACTGGAGCAGGACCGAGCCGAGCTGCCCGCTCGCGCGGAGCGGCTCGAGGCCGGCCAGGAAGAGCTCCCAGGCCGCGTCGAGCAGCTCGGCCGGGAGATCCTTCGCGTACAGCCGCGGCTTGGCCGCGAGCTCGGCCGGCAGGGCCGTCCGGAGCTCCCTGGGCAGGCGCCGCGTCTCGGTCGGCTGGCCGGTGAGCAGGGCGTGCGCCTTGGCGTCGAAGACGAAGTCGGGCGGCGTGCGCTCGACCCACGCCTGGGCGACCCGCGGGGCGGGCATCGCGTAGTACGTCGCGTCGACCTCGACGACCGGGAAGCGGCTGGCGTAGTACTGCAGCCGCTCCTCCGCCGAGTCGGCGCCGCGGGGATAGAAGACGCCGGGCGCCGTCATCGTCGGGTCCGTCCAGGAGGCCGTGCCGATCCGGATCGTGCCGCCGACGGGGAGGGTGATGGGGACCGCGGCCGCGTCCTCGATGCCCGCCAGCCGCTCGGCCGCGGCCTCCGGTCCGGGGTCGTGCGGGGTGACTGCCTCGGTCTGGGCCATGGCCCATCCTAGACCGCGGGCGTCGAACCATGGCGACGAACGGTCGGGTGGTGGGCAGGAGAGGAATCGAACCTCTACAGCCGTCGGCGGCTGATTTACAGTCAGCTGGGCTCACCACCTGCCCAACCTGCCCGTGGAGGCTGCCAGGGCCGCGCGTCGGCTGACCGACGGCGGACGCGCCCGGCGCCCGCGGTAGCCTATCACGACCCTCGGACGCGTCGCCGGGCCCCGCGCGACGCTCCAGCCGACCCGGTACGCGGCCGACACCTCCGCTGGCCGCCCCGATCGCTCCAGGAGCGCGTCGCCGGCCCTGGCAGCGGGTCGGCGATGGTCAGGAAGCGCGACGGCGAAGGAACCGCGCCTGGCGCGGTGGACGACGAGTCGGCCGCCGCCGGGGACGCCCGCGTCCATGCGGCCGACGACGCCCGCCTCGGCGCCCTGGTCGCCCGGCTGCCTGTCGCCCTGTTCGCCTTCCATCGCGACGCGCACGATCACCGCCGCACGTGGGACTTCTTCACCAGCCCCCAGGTCGAGGCCCTGACCGGCTACCCGCCGGGCAGCTTCGGCCACCCCCGCGACTGGCGCACGGTCGTCCACCCGGAGGACGCGCCGACGGTCTTCGACCCCGGCCGGCTGCTGTTCCCCGGCGCGACCTCGCGCCTTGCCTACCGCATCCGCCACCGCGACGGCCGCGTCCTCTGGCTTCGCGAGGAGAGCACCGTCACCCCTGACGGCGACGCGTTCCTGGTCCAGGGCCTCCTGTCCGACATCACCGACCAGGTCGCGGCGGAGGTCGCCCTCGAGCACCTGGCCCGCCACGACCCGCTGACTGATCTCGCCGACCGGACGTACCTCCGCGAGCGGCTCGACGCGTCGCTCACCGCCGCCCGCCACGGCGGGTGGCGGGTGGGCCTGCTCTTCCTCGACCTCGACCTCTTCAAGGACGTCAACGACACGCTCGGCCATCGCGTCGGGGACGGCCTGCTCGTCCAGGTCGCCCGCCGACTCGCCGAGGCGGTACGGACCTCCGACACGGTCGCCCGGCTGGGCGGCGACGAGTTCGGCGTGCTGCTCCCCAAGAGCGACGAGGAGGGGGCGACGCGCGTTGCCCGTGCGCTCGTCCGGGCGCTCGACGGCGCCTTCACCGTCGAGGGCCACCGCATCACCATCGCGGCCTCGATCGGCATCGCCGTCGGGACGGGGGACGCCGACGCGCTGATGCGTCAGGCGGACCGGGCCATGTACCAGGCCAAGCGCGAGCGGGCGGCGATCGCCGTGTTCGACCCGTCCGTCGAGGACCCCTCGCTCGACTCCGGGTTCGCCCGCCTGGGCGAGCTGCGGACCGCCATCGAGACAGGCCAGCTCGTCCTCCACTACCAGCCCTGGCTCGACCTCCGGACCCGTGCTCCGCGCGCCGTCGAGGCGCTCGTCCGCTGGCGCCAGCCCGGTGGCAGGCTGCTGCTGCCCGGCGACTTCCTGCCGCTCGCCGAGCGCCACGGCCTGATGCGGGACCTCGACGCGGCCGTGCTCGAGGCCGCCTGCGCCCAGGCCGCGCGCTGGCGCGACGAGGGCCGCCGGCTGCGGACGGCAGTCAACATCTCGCGGCCGACGCTGCTCTCCGAGGAATTCCCCGCCATCCTCGCGGCCGCCCTCATCCGCCACCGCCTCCAGGGACCGGAGCTGGAGCTCGAGATCACCGAGAACGGCGTGCTGGGTGACCCCGAGCAGGCCGCCTGGCTGGCCGAACGTCTCACCGCCCTCGGCGTCCGCCTCGCCATCGATGACTTCGGGACCGGCTACTCGTCGCTCGGCCAGCTCCGCCGGATGCGCGTCTCGACGCTGAAGGTCGACCGCAGCTTCGTCAGCGGCGTGCTGACGAGCCCCGACGACCAGGCAATCGTCGAGACGATCGTCGAGCTCGGCCACCGGCTCGGTCTGACCGTCGTCGCCGAGGGGGTCGAGGACACAGAGACGCTGGCCTACCTGGCGGCCCTGGGCTGCGACCAGGCGCAGGGGTTCCTCATCAGCCGGCCGATCCCGCCCGTGGAGCTCGAGCGCTGGCTCGGCCACGGGCCCGCCGAAGACGGGCGCGTGACCGCCCCGACGAAGGCCGGCAAGCGGCCGGGCCTGGCGACGGCATGACCGGCCTGCACACGCTCGGCGCTCCCGCAGTCGCGCGCTGGTCCGGCGACGCGGGCCCCGGCGATGGTGCCGGCGGGGAGGCGACCGAGGAGAACGGCTACCTGACGGTGCCCTGGTCGTACCTCGCCCGCCTCGACGAAGTCCCCTGCGACGTGTTCCTGGCCGGCCGCCGCCATCCCGTGCTCTACGCCACGACCGGCTCCGACCCGGCCTCGCTCCGCGACAGGGCCGCCGCCGGCGTCCGCCTCCTCGTCCGCGCGTCGGACAGCCAGCTCCTCCGCCGCGTTCTCACGGTCAGCCTCGGCCGGACGCTCGCCGATGAGTCGCTCAGCCCCGCCCTCCGCTCGCGCGAGGCGTACCAGATCAGCGCCTCGATCCTGACCCAGACGTTCCGTCCGCGGGCCGCCTTCGACCAGGACGAGGCGAACCTGGTCCAGGAGACGATCGACGTCCTGACCCAGGTCCTGGCCAACGAGGACGAGACCCTCTGGGCGATGGTCGCCTCGATGCAGAAGAGCCGGGGTGCCCACAACCACGCGATCAACGCCGCCGTCTACGGCCTCGCCCTCGCCAAGGCCTGCGGCATCGTCGACTACGAGCAGCTGCGCGATATCGGCCGCGGCGCCCTGCTCATGGACATCGGCCTGACCACCATCCCGGGCCGGATCCTCGAGAAGGGCGAGCCCCTCTCGCTGCACGAGGAGCGCGCCCTCCGGCGGCACCCCGTGACGGGTTTCGCGATCGTCGTGCGCGCGCTCGGCGACACGCCGTCGTACGCCCACATCATCGTCGAGCACCACGAGCGGCCCGACGGCTCCGGCTACCCCTCCGGCCGCAAGGCGAACCAGATCGCCCTCGATTCGCAGATCGTCGGCATCGCGGACGTCTTCGACGATCTCACGAGCGACCGGCCTGACCGACCGCCGCTGTCGCCCTTCGAGGCCTGCCAGCAGATGCGCTTCGGGCCGGCCGGTCCCTTGAACGACGAGCTGATGAAGACGTTCGTGCGGATGCTCGGCGGCTGGAGCGCGCTGCGAGGCCCCCGCTAGGCCGACCGCGGAGGCGGTCGGATCGGGTCGCGGCGGGCCGGGTACAGTCGGGCCATGGCTCCCGCATCCCGCGCTCCCTCTCGCCCCGCCCCGACCGGCGACCGCCGGCCCGCCCTCGTCCTGGACGTCGGCGGCGTCCTCCTCGTCGACCCGATGCCGACGCTGTTCGCCCGCCTGGCCCAGGCCGGCGAGCGACCGCGGGCCGCACTCCTCGCCTTCTACCGGGCCCAACTCCGCCAGGGTTTCTGGGACGGCACCCTGGCCGAGGACGAGTTCTGGTCGCGGCTGCTCTGTGCGGCCGGGCTCAGCTCGACCGACGCCCGGGCCTGGCGCGACGAGGTCCTCGCCTGGCAGACGCCGCTGCCCGCCGTCGAGCGGCTGACGGCCTGGGCAGCGTCCGCGCGCATCCTCCTGCTCTCGAACCATCGGAGCGCCTGGATCCGGCCCCGGCTCGCGGCTGCCGGCGTGGTCCTGCCCGCGTCCGGGGCGACCGGCGACGGTCCCATCGAGCGGGCCCTCGTCTCCGAGGAGACGGGCCTTGTCAAGCCGGACGACGTCGCCTTCGAGGCCGCTCTCGCCGTCGCGGGCCCCGGGACGCGCTGCCTCTTCGCGGACGACCAGCCGCCCAACGTGGCGAGAGCGCGAGCGGTCGGCCTGCCGGCGGTCCTCGTCGAGCCGGACGGCCGCTGGATGGCCGAGGTGGACGCATGGCTGGCCGGCGAGGGGGTCGGCCTCAGCGGTGGACCGGCAGTCCCCGCCGACGAGGCGACCTTGGAGCCCTGAACCGCCGCGTGGCGATCGCCGCGGGAGGTGTGGGACCCGGGGGTCGAGTCAGGCCGACCGCGAAGGGGCGACCCCGCCGAGCTCGTCGCGCCGACGGTGCACCCGCGCCGTCCCGGCAGCCTTGACGACCGTCGCCTGGCCGACTCGCGCCCGGAGGCCGAGCGCGGAGCGGAGGAGCCGGCGAAGCTGATCGTCCGCGAAACGGAGGACCGGCGGGGCATCGCTGCGATCCGCGGCGATCGTCCCGAGGACGCGGTCGAGCGCGGCGCGGGTCCGCTCGTCGGTCATCCGCTCGGCGACGACGAAGCCGCCTTCGTCGCGGCAGGCGAAGACGACGCCCTCGTTCGAGCGGAGGACGACGAGCGTCGCCTCGCCGGGGTCCGCGCGGCGGGCGGCGAACGCGACGAGCGCGTCGATGGCCGGATGCGGGGCGAGGCTGTACGTGGCGCGCGCGCCGCGGACGACGAGGCCGTTGACGGTGAGCGTGCGCAACCCGCTCTGGACCGACGACGGGGCCAGGTCGAGGACAGCCGAGATCTCGGCCAGCCG
>DASVYJ010000079.1:0-3842 GCA_036392215.1 Candidatus Limnocylindrales bacterium
CTGGTCGGACGGCTGTTCCAGGGCGCGCCAGGGTGCGGACTGCAGGTCCACGGGCAGCTCCGCGGCGGGGCTGGCGACGGGCGGTCCCGGAGACGGGGCCGCCCGCCACGTCGGGGGCACTTCCGGCGGGGCGGGCGTCGACAAGACGCTATCCGACCCCGCTTAGCTGCGACTTATCGGGCCGTCGTCACCCGACGCCTCACCGACGGTCGCTACCCCGCCCGCTCGAGGAGCGGCCGGACCTCGCGGGCCAGCCGGGTCATCGACTCCTCGTCGTAGGGCGCCGGGTGGCCGGCGACGAGGTGGCGGTAGCCGATCTCGAGGTACGGGGCGAGGTGCGCGGCGACGTCCTCCGGCGTGCCCACCGGCTGCTCGGTCCAGTGCCGGGCGATCCGGTTGTGCTCGAACAGCCGGTCGAAGACCCGCCGCGCCTCGGCGCGCGAATCGCGGATGACGACGACGCCGATGCCCGTGGTCCGCTCGATCTCGCGGTGGTCGCGGCCGACCGCCTCGCAGTGGCGGCGCAGGACCTCGTCCTTGTGGCGGACGTCCTCGACCGTGCCGCCGACGTTGTTCGCGTCGGCGTACTTCGCGACGAGCTTGAGGGTCACCCGCTCGCCGCCGCCGCCGACCAGGATGGGGAGATGCCGCTGGACCGGCAGCGGGTCGTTGCGGACGTGGTCGGCGTGGTAGCGCCGGCCCGCCGCCGACGGCTCCGTCCCGTCCAGCATGCCCCGCATCACCGGCAGCGCCTCGTCGAGCCAGCGCAGCCGCTCGGGTGGCCCGGACCCGAAGGCGATGCCGAAGTCGTGCGCCTCCTGCTGGTTCCAGGCTGCGCCGATGCCGAGGTAGGCCCGGCCGCCGCTGATGTGGTCGAGCGTCGTCGCCATCTTGGCGACGAGGGTCGGCTCGCGGTAGGGGTTGGCCCCGACCATCAGGCCGAGCCGAACGTGCTCGGTCGCCATCGCCCAGGCGGTGATCGTCAGCCAGCCCTCGTAGAAGGGGCCGTGCGGGTCGCCGATGATCGGATACAGGTGGTCCCAGGCCCACAGCGAGTCGTAGCCGAGGGCGTCGGCGCGGCGGCCGACCTCGAGCAGCGACGGCCAGTCGGTGTACTGGTTCCAGGCGAGCAGGCCGAGCTTGACGTCGGGCATGGGAACCTCCGGGCGGGGAAGAGACCGAGGCTAGCGCAGGACGCTCGCGCGGGACGATCCAGGCGCGGCGCCGGCGATATCGGACATCTCTCGGGATGGCGACGCGAGCGTCAGCGACGGCGCGCGGCCGTCGCTCGGCCCGCTCAGCGGACGACGACGTTCACCAGGCGGCCGCCGCCAGCGACCACGACGCGGACCAGCTCGTGGCCCGCGAGGGCGGCCTGGATCTTCTCGCGGCCCAGCGCGAGCCGCTCGAGCTCGGCCGGCGCGATGTCGGGCGGGACGAGGAGGCGGTCGCGGAGCTTGCCGTTCACCTGGACCGGGACCTCGCGCGCCTCCTCCTCGATGGCGGCCGCGTCCACCGCCGGCCAGGACTCGGTGTGGATCGAGTGCCAGGCCTCGCCGCGCGCCGCGAGCCGTCGCGCCCAGAGCTCCTCGGCGATGTGGGGTGCGGACGGGGCGAGCATCAGCAGGAGCAGCCGCACGGCCTCGTCCCAGGCCTCGCCGCCCGCCACGTCCGTCCCGCGGTAGTGGTACAGGAGGTTGGCCAGCTCCATGAGGTGGGCGACCATCGTGTTGAAGCGGAAGCCACCGTACTCGTCGGTCACCACGCGGAGCGTGCTGTGCGCCGCGGACCGGAGCGCTCGCGCGGCCGCCTCCGGCGTCTCGCCCGCCGGCAGCCGGCCCGCTTCGGGGTCGCCCGCCTCCACGCCGCGGGGGTCCAGGACGAGCGTCCAGACGCGGTTGAGGAAGCGGTGCACGCCGCCGATGCCCGTCGGGCTCCAAGGGCCGCCCTGGTCCCACGGCCCCATGAACATCAGGAACAGGCGGACCGTGTCCGCGCCATAGCGGGCGATGAGCTCGTCGGGGTCCTGGACGTTGCCCCGCGACTTCGACATCCGCTCGCCGTCGGCGCCCAGGACCTGGCCCTGGTTGAACAGGCGCTTGAACGGCTCGCGCTCGTGGACGACGCCGATGTCGTTGAGGGCCTTGGTGAAGAAGCGGCTGTACAGCAGGTGCATCACCGCGTGCTCGGCGCCGCCGGTGTACTGGTCGACCGGGCACCAGCGCGCTTCGAGCGCCCCGTCCACGGGGCCGTCCGGCTTGTGCGGCGAGAGGTAGCGGTACCAGTACCAGGACGAGTCGATGAAGGTGTCCATCGTGTCGGTCTCGCGCCGGGCGGGCAGGCCGCAGCGCGGACAGGTCGTGTCCAGGAAGGCGTGGTCGTGGCGGAGCGGGTTCTCGCCGCGGCCCTCGTAGTCCACCGTCTCGGGCAGGCGGACCGGCAGCTGGTCGTCCGGCACGGGCACGATCCCGTCGCGTTCGCAGTAGACGACAGGGAAGGGTGTGCCCCAGTAGCGCTGACGGCTGATCAGCCAGTCGCGCAGGCGGTAGGTGACGGCAGCCTTGCCGCGGTCCTCCGCGGCGAGCCGGTCGACGATGGCCCCGAAGGCGGACGGGGCGGGCAGGCCATCGAACAGCCGGCTGTTGACCAGGACGTCGTCCTGGCTCTTCGACACGTAGGCCTCGGTCATCGACGACCCGTCATCGAGCTCCCCGGCCTGTTCCTTCGGGGCGATGACCCGCCGGACCGGCAGCCCGAACCGGCGGGCGAACGCGAAGTCGCGCTCGTCGTGGGCGGGCACGGCCATGATCGCGCCGGTCCCGTAGCCGGCCAGGACGTAGTCGGCCACCCAGATCTGGATGCGCTCGTCGTTGACGGGGTTGACGGCGTAGGAGCCGGTGAAGACGCCGGTCTTCTCGCGCTCGGTCGACAGGCGCTCGATCTCGGTCTCGCGCTCGGCTCGCGCGATGTAGGCGTCGACCTCGGCCTGCCGCTCGGGATGGGTCAGCCGGCCGACGAGCGGGTGCTCGGGGGCCAGGACCATGAAGGTGGCCCCGTACAGCGTGTCCGGGCGGGTCGTGAAGACGCGCAGCTCGTCGCCGCCCGGCTGGACGTCGTCGGGCGCGGTCGTGAAGACGACCTCGGCCCCGTCCGAGCGCCCGATCCAGTTCGTCTGCATGACCCGGATCGGCTCCGGCCAGTCGATGCCCGAGAAGTCCAGCAGCTCGTCGGCGTACTTCGTGATGCGCAGGAACCACTGGTCCAGGTCGCGCTTCTCGACGAGCGCGCCGCAGCGCCAGCAGTGGCGGTCGGCGCCCTCGACCTGCTCGCGGGCGAGCGTCCCGTCGTTCGGGCACCAGTCGACCGTCGCCGTCGCCCGGTAGGCGAGTCCGGCCTCGAGGAAGCGCAGGAAGATCCACTGGTTCCAGCGGTAGTAGTCGGGGTCGGCGGTGACGACCTCGTTCGGCCAGCTGAACGTCGCGCCCATCGTCCGCAGCTGGGCTCGCATGTGGTCGATGTTGCGGAAGGTCCACTGCCAGGGGTGGATCTGGTTCTTGATCGCGGCGTTCTCGGCCGGCAGGCCGAAGGCGTCGAAGCCGATGGGAAAGAACACGTTCCGGCCGTGCATCCGCTGGAAGCGGGCGATGGCGTCGGAGGGGGTGATGATGTACCAGTGCCCGATGTGCAGGTCGCCCGACGGGTAGGGGTACATCGTCAGGAGGTAGAACTTCTCCCGGCCCTCGTCGTGCAGGTCCGTCTCGTGGAGGCGCAGTTCGGCCCAGCGCGCCTGCCAGCGCGGCTCGATGGCCGCGGGGTCGTAGCGGTCGATGCGGGTTCGGTCG
>DASVYJ010000080.1:0-40584 GCA_036392215.1 Candidatus Limnocylindrales bacterium
GAAGACGAGGACGGAGCGGGTCAGGCCGATCAGCTCCAGGCTCTCCACCCGCCGGCGGAGCAGGACGAGCAGGATGACGGCCTCGATCCAGGCCCCGAGCCCGATGGCGAGGGCGAGGCCGTCCACCCGCAGCGGCCCGACGAGGGCGACCGCCGCAACCACGTCCACGACGACCGCGGCGAGGGCAGCCAGGACGGGCGTCCAGGTGTCCTGGAAGGCATAGAAGGCCGGCGCGAGGATGGCCACGAGACTGTGGCCGCCGAGGCCCACGGCGAAGACCACCAGGACCGCCGCGGTCTCGTCCACGGCGCCCGCCCCGAAGTCGCCGTGGCCGAAGAGCACGGCGACCGTCGGGCGGCCGAGCACGATGAGGAGGCCGGTCGCCGGGGCGACGAGGAAGAGGAGCTGGCGGAGCGCCCGTTCGACGAGCGAGGCGAAGCGGCCGAGCTCTTCCGCGACGACGGCCTGTGAGAGGGCCGGCAGCAGGACGACCCCGAGCGGCACGCCCAGGATCCCGACGGGGATGAGGAGCACGGTGAAGGCGAACGTGTAGACGGTCAGCGGCCCCGTCCCGAGGTTCGTCGCGAACATCGTATTGACGAGGAACACGATCTGCGTCGCCCCCTGGCCGAGGGCCCGCGGCGCGAGCAGCAGGACGATGCGGCGGACGGCCGCGTCGCCCAGGTCGAGGACCGGCCGGTAGCGGAACCGGTGGGTCAGCAGGGCCGGCAGCTGGACGCCGAGGTGGGCGGCCGCGCCGAGCACGACGCCAGCCGCGAGCCCTGTCACGCCGAGCGTCGGGGCGAGCAGCAGTGCCGCGGCGATGATCAGGACGTTGTAGGCGATCGGGGCGAGTGTCGGCGCCCCGAAGACGGCCAGCGTGTTGAGGAGCGCCCCGGCGATCGCCCCGAGGGTCAGGAAGACCGGCGAGGCGAGCATGATCCGGGTCAGCTCGACGACCTGCGCCTCCCGGGCGGGCGCGTAGCTCGGCGTGATGAGCGGCATGAGGACCGGCGCGAGCAGGACGAGCAGGGCGCCGAGCGGCAGGAGGACGGCGAGGGCGAGGTTGGCGACGGTCGAGACGACCCGCCGGGCGCGCTCCTCCTCGCCCCGCCCGAGGAGCTCGGTGACGACCGGCACGAGGGCCGAGCCGATGGCCCCGGCGGCGACGAGCTGGAAGAGCGTGTCCGGGATGCGGAACGCGGCCAGGAACGCCTCGAGATCCGGGCTCGAGCCGCCGAACTGGGCGCCGAAGACGGCCAGGCGGACCCAGCCGAGCAGCCGGGAGGCGAGGAAGCCGACGGTGACGACGAGGCCGGCCCGCGCCAGGGCGCGTCCGGCCAGGGCCGGTCGGTCAGGACCGTCGGCAGCCAGTCCCCAACTCCTCCCTCCCCCACCCCGCCTGCCGCGAGCGCGGCTGCGGCGACGGTCGCCGGGATTCTACAGGCTGAGGACTGTCGCGCCGTCGCCGCCCTCGCCGCGGCCGCCGGCGCGCCACGAGCGGACGAGGGGGTGCCCGGTGACGTGGGCCCGGACCGCGTCGCGCAGCGCCCCGGTGCCCAGGCCGTGGACGATCGTGACCTGCTCGAGGCCGGCCAGGGCGGCGTCGTCGACGTAGCGGTCGAGCAGGTCGAGCGCCTCGGCGACCGTCGCGCCCCGCAGGTCGAGCGACGAGGCGACGGTCCGGGCCCGCTCGAGGCGAAGGGCGGCGGTCCCGCCGCTCCGTGCCGGCGCCTCCTCGAAGCCTCGCCGGCCGGACTTCGGCTCGCGCGGCGCCGGCTGCGCCTGGCCGCCCGTGCCCGGCGTCCCCGCGAGCGCGGGCTCCAGGTCGTCGAGCCCGACGGTGACCCGCAGCCCGCCGGCCTCGAGCGTCGCCCGGCGACCGCCCCGCTCGAGCGCCGCGATCCGGCCTTCCCAGCCCTGGCTCCGGCTGCGCGCCCGCGAGCCGACGCGCCATTGGACGGGAGCCGACGGCGCTGGTCGCGGCTCGGCAGGCGTCGGGACGGGCAGCCGCTCGAGGCGGCTCTCGACCCGGGCCGCGGACTCGTCGAGGCTGCGGGCCGTGACCGTCTCGCGCTCGATGCCCCGCCGGGCGAGCCGGATCTCGTCCCGCAGCTCGGCGACGAGGCGCTCGGCGTCGGCGCGGGCCGTCTTCACGACCTCGTCACGCTCGCGTCGCGCGCGGCGGCGTTCCTCCTCGGCAGCTCGGCGTTCCTCGGCCGCGCGCGCCTCGGCCGCCTGCGCCCGCCCCAGCGCCTCGGCCGTCTCGGAGCGTTCGGCCTTGATCGAGGCCAGCGTCTCCTCGAAGGCCTGCTGCGATTCGGTGAGCCGCGAGCGGGCGTCGGCGACGATGGCCGCCGGCAGCCCCAGCCGCTCGGCGATGGCGAAGGCCTGGCTCGTGCCGGGCAGGCCGATCGTCAGGTGGTACGTCGGGCTGAGCGTCTCGAGGGCGAACTCGACCGAGGCGTTCCGCGCTGCCGGCGTCGTGTGGGCGTAGGTCTTGAGCTCGGCGTAGTGGGTCGTCGCCGCGACGAGGGCCCCGGCCCGGATGAAGTGGTCGAGGAGCGCCTGGGCCAGCGCCGAGCCCTCGGTCGGGTCCGTCCCGGCACCGAGCTCGTCGAGCAGGACGAGCGTCCCGGGACGGGCCTGCTCGACGATCCGGACGATCGAGCGCAGGTGGCCCGAGAACGTGGAGAGGGACTGGGCGATCGACTGCTCGTCGCCGATGTCGGCGAAGACGTCGTCGAGGACGGGCAGGCTCGAGCCCGCGTCCGCCGGCACGTGCAGGCCGGCCTGGTGCATCAGGCAGAGCAGGCCGATCGTCCGCAGGGCGACCGTCTTGCCCCCGGTGTTCGGGCCGGTGATGACGAGCGCGGTGTAGTCGCCGCCGAGGCGGACATCGATCGGCACGACGCGGCCGGCGAGGCCCGGGTGGCGGGCGCCGAGCAGGACGAGCTCGCGGCGCTCGGCGAGCTCGGCCCGGGTCGCGTCCATCTCCTCGGCCAGGCGCGCCTTGGCCGCCCAGAGGTCGAAGCGGGCGAGCGCCTCGAGCGTCTCGCGCAGGGCCCGCCCGTTGGCCGCGACCTGGGTCGAGAGCTCGTCGAGGATCCGCTCCACCTCCTCGCGCTCGGCGGCCTGCGCCTCGCGCCAGGCGTTGCCGAGCTCGACCGCCACGAGGGGCTCGACGAACAGGGTCTGGCCGCTGCCCGAGGCGTCGTGGACGATGCCGCGCACCCGGCCGCGGGCATCGGCCCGGACGGGGACGACGTAGCGGCCGTTGCGGAGCGTGACGATCGGCTCCTGGAGCGCGGCCTGCAGCTCCCCGGAGTGGACCAGCGAGTCGAGGCGGCTGCGGAGCCGGTCGTAGGCGACGCGGACCGCTCGGCGCAGCCCGCCGAGGCGGGGCGAGGCGGTGTCGAGCAGCTCGCCCACGGGGTCGAAGCTGCGGGCCAGGACGCTCCGCAGCCCGGGCAGCGGGTGGACCTCGCGGGCGAGGTCGCGGAGCAGTGGGCGGCGGTCGCCGGCGAGCGCCTCGCCGAGGCGGCTCGCGGCCTCGAGGGTCGCCGCGATCTCGAGGAACTGGTCGGGCTCGAGCCGGCCGCCGCGGGCCGCCCGCTCGATCCAGGGCCCGATGTCGTGCGCCCCGCCGATGCCGGCTCCCGGATGCTCCGCGAGGAAGCTGCGGGCCTGCTCCGTCTCGTCGAGGCCGCGCCGGACGATGACCGGGTCCGCGGACGGCTCGAGGGCCTCCGCGAGCCGGCGGCCCGGCGGGAAGGCGGTCGCGGCGGCGAGGCGGGAGCGGACGAGGGGGAACTCGAGGAGCGCGAGCGAGCGGCCGTCCATCCGCTCAGCCGCGACCGGGCTGGCGCGGGCGCGACCCGGAGACCGCGGGGCTGTCCGCGTCGAGGAAGCGCCAGGCGAGGCCCCGCCATGGCTCGCCCGCATAGCCGATCCCGATGCGGGGCGTGGCGACGATCCGGGCCGGCGGCGCCTCGTCGGCCGCCGCGAGGAGCCGCAGCGAGCCGTCGCCGGCGCAGAGGTCCCGCCCGTCGTCCGCCGACCGCGTCACCGAGAACGCGGCGCAGACCAGGCCGGGTCCGCTGGCCAGCCGGGCCGCCGGCAGCCGGGCGAGCCGAGCGGCGTCGGCGCCCCTCCGCTCGGCGGCGCGGTCGCGGCGCCGCGCCTCGAGGTGGGCCAGCCGGGCGGCGCGCATCCGCTCCACGCCCGCCAGCGGCTCCACGGCCCGGACCAGCACGGCCGCCGCGGTCCCGGGCGGCTCGCAGACCACGTTCAGACAGTCGTACATGCCGTAGACAAGGTACACGTAGGCGTGGCCCGGCGGCCCGAACATCGGGGCGTTGCGCCCGGTCCGGCCCATCCGGGCGTGCGACGCCTCGTCCGCCTCCCCGGCGTACGCCTCCACCTCCACGATCCGCCCCAGACGCACGGCACCGTCGTCGTCGAGCCGCAGCAGACGCGCCCCGACGAGCGAGCGTGCGGCCTCGACGACCGGGCCGGCCAGCAGCCCGCGGGGGAAGACGGGCAGGTCGGCGGGCCCGGCCTCGAAGGGGCTCGCTGCTCAGCTCCGGTAGAACCGGACGACGTCGGCCGGGATGAGGCCGCCGAAGAGGAGCAGGAAGCCCGGGATCAGGACGTCGTGGAACAGGCCATGGACGGCCGAGCCGTCGACCGCGTCGGCCAGGGAACGGACGATGCCGAGCTCGCCGCTGAACGGCGCGGTGGTCCGGAACGGGAAGCTGTCGAGGATCATGATCCCGATGGCCACCAGCAGGAGGCCCTGGAGGATGCCCAGCAGGCCGCCCAGGATCTCGTCGATCACCGGCGCCCGAGCCGAGATCGGGGTCCGCTTGTAGAAGCCCTGGATGGCGATCGAGAACGTCACGGTGAAGGCGACGAACAGCGTCCCGAAGCCGATCAGGTAGCTGTATTCGCGGGGGAACTGGGTCCAGTTCGCAGCCAGGAAGGCCCCCAGCGGGTCGCGCAGGTTCGCCGCGACGAGGAAGGCGAAGACCATCGAGGCGATGCCGAGCAGCCGGCGGATGACGCCCTGGATGTAGCCCAGGACGAAGGCTGCGAAGAGCCCCAGGAAGAAGATCAGGTCGAACAGGGTGCTCGACCGGATGACGCCGGCCAGGTCCACGCCCTCACCTCATGCGCGACCGAGCGCCAGGGCACCCCTCGGTTGCCCGGGCGCGGCCGGCTGCAGCGTAGCAGCGCGGCCACGGCCGCCGCAACGCGGCGGCTCGCGATTCAGGTGCGCGGGCGCGCCCCGAGGCGCTCGCCGAGGGCGGCCCGGACCGCGTCCATGACCGCCTCGACCTCGTCGTCCTTCAGAGTCACGGCCGCCTGGAGGACGAGGCGGTAGGCCAGGCTCTTCTCGTCGGCCTCGAGCGGCGCGCCGCGGTACACGTCGAACAGGCGCAGCCCGCGGAGCAGCTCGCCAGCGGATTCCCGGATGACCGCCGCGACGTCCGCCGCCGGCCGCGCCTCCGGGACGATGACAGCGAGGTCACGCTCCACCGCCGGCACCCGCGGGATGGGCTCGACCCTCGGCACCGGCACCTGACCGCTGGCGAGGCCGCGGATGGCGAGCTCCGCGACGTACACGCGCTCGGCGCGCAGCTCCAGCGCGGCCAGGCTGTCGGGATGCAGCTGCGCGACGCGGCCGGCCAGCAGCCCGGCCATCCCGCCGTCGGCGACGGCGAGCAGCGCACGCCCGGGATGGAACGGCAGGCCGCGGCGGTCCGGGACGTAGGTGGGGTCGGGCAGGCCGAGGCGGCCGCAGAGCAGCTCGATGAGGCCCTTGGGGTCGTCGAGGTCCCACGGCCGGGCGACGCGGTCCCAGGCGGGCGGCTCGGCGTGGCCGGCGAGCAGGAACCCGAGGCGCCACCACTCGCGCGTCCCGGCGCCGTCCCGCGCGTAGCCCTTGCCGACCTCGAAGATCGCCACGTCGTCGCGGCCGTGGCGCTCGTTGTCCGCCAGCACGCGGAGCAGGCTCAGGGCAAGGTGGCGGCGCAGGACCGAGTGCTGGATCGAGATCGGGTTGGTCACCACGACCGGTTCGCCGCCGGCCGGCTCGTCGGCCGGGACCCCCGGCTCGCTCGCGTCGTCGGGCCACGGCAGGACCGTCTCGTCGCCGGGCCCGACGAGGGCGTGGGTGACGACCTCCGTCAGGCCGGCACCGGCAAGGGTCGTCCGGACCAGGTCGCGCAGGGCGAGCGGCGAGGGCCGGTACGCCGGCATCGGCGTGTCGGGCACGGTCCCCGGGACGAGCTCGTAGCCGCGCACCCGGGCGACCTCCTCGGCGATGTCCGCCTCCACGGCCAGGTCCCGCCGCCACGTCGGGACGAGGGCGACCCAGCTCTCGCCAGGGGTCGCCTCGACCAGCAGCGGGGCCGGATCGAGGGCGACCGGGATCGGCTCGGCCGGCATCCCCTCCTCGGTGGTGATGCCGACCCGCTCCAGGAGCTGCCGCTGCTCGTCGACGGCGAGGTCGACGCCGAGCAGCCGGTCGACGCGGCCGGGCCGGAACGGCAGCCGGGTCGGGCCCGGTTCGACGGCGTCGGTGTCGACCCGGCCGGGGGCGACGCTGCCGCCCGCCCACCGGACGATGAGCTGGGCCACGCGATCCGCGCCGATCCGTGCCAGCCGCGGCTCCTGGCCCTTCTCGAAGCGGAGGCTCGCCTCCGACCGGAGCGCGTAGCGCTGGCCGGTCCGCCGGATGCTGACCGGGTCGAAGACGGCGGACTCGATGATGACGTCGGCCGTCGCCTCGCCCACCTCGGTGGTCGCCCCGCCCATCACCCCGGCGATGCCGATCGCGCCAGTCGGGTCGGCGATGACGAGCGTCTCCGGGTCGAGCGTCCGCTCGACGTGGTCGAGCGTCTCGAGGCGCTCGCCGGGGAGCCCGCGGCGGACGACGATCGTCGCCCGGCCGCCGGCGTCGCGGGCGACAGCCGCGGCGTCGAAGGTGTGGGTCGGCTTGCCGAGCTCGAGCATGACGTAGTTCGAGGCGTCGACGACGTTGCTCACCGGGCGCATCCCGGCCGCCAGCAGCCGCATCTGGACGCGCTCGGGGGACGGACCGATCGTCACCCCGCTCACCCAGCGGCCGACGAAGCGGCTGCACAGCGCGGGCTCGCGGACCTCGACCCGCAGCCGCTCCCCGACGGGTGCGCCGGACTCGGCGACGTCGACCTCCGGCCAGCGCAGCGGCGCGCCGGTGGCCGCCGAGATCTCGCGGGCAAGCCCGACCAGGCAGAGGGCGTCGCCGCGGTTCGGCTTGACGTCGACGTCGAGGACGACGTCGCCGTACAGGTCGGCGAGCACCTCCCCGAGCGGGGTCTCGGGGGGCAGGATGAGGATGCCCTCGGCATCGGTCGTCAGGCGCAGCTCGTCGCCCGAGCAGAGCATCCCCTCCGAGGGGACGCCCATCTTCTCGGTCCGCTCGATGCGCCGCTCCCCAGGCAGGATCGCGCCCGGCAGGGCGACCGGGACGCGCTGGCCGGCGGCGATGTTCGTCGCGCCGCAGACGATGTGGAGCGGCTCGCCGCGCCCGACATCCACGGTCGTCAGGGAGAGCCGGTCGGCGCGCGGATGGGGCTCCACGGTGAGGAGCTCGCCGACGACGACGTCGCGCCAGTCGCGGCCCCAGCGCTCGATGCCCTTGACCTCCATCCCGAGCAGCGTCAGCCGCTCGGCGAGCGCCTCGGGCTCGAGGTCGACGTCGATGTAGTCGCGCAGCCAGCCGAGCGGCACCCTCATCGGAACTGCTCCAGGAAGCGCAGGTCGTCCTCCATGTACAGCCGCAGGTCGGCGACGGCGTGCCGCAGGTTGGCGATCCGCTCCACGCCCATCCCGAAGGCGAAGCCCTGGTAGCGCTCGGGGTCGATGCCGCCGTACTGGAGGACCACAGGGTGGACCATGCCCGCCCCCAGGATCGTCATCCAGCCGGTGTGGCTGCAGGCCGGGCAGCCGGCCCCCTCGCAGACGACGCAGCGGACGTCGAAGGCGACCGACGGTTCTGTGAAGGGGTAGTAGCCGGGCCGGAAGCGGGTCGCCCGGTCGCGGCCGAAGAGGGCGTGGGCGAACTCGTCGAGGAGGCCCCGCAGGTCGGCCATCGTCGTCCCCTCGTCGACCATCAGGCCCTCGACCTGGAAGAACTCGAAGCCGTGGCTCGCGTCGACGGCCTCGTAGCGGAAGCAGCGCCCGGGCAGCAGCGCCCGGATGGGCGGCCGCATCTGCTGCATCACCCGGATCTGGCCCGGCGAGGTGTGGGTCCGCAGCAGCCGGCCGTCGACATCGACGTACAGCGTGTCCCACAGGTCCCGCGACGGGTGGTCGGGCGGGATGTTGAGCATCTGGAAGTTGGTGAGGTCGTCCTCGATCTCGGGTCCCTCGTGGACGACGAAGCCGAAGCGACCGAACACCTCGGCGATGGCGGCGATGGTCTCGGGGATCGGATGGAGCGAGCCGCGCCCGACGGGTCGGCCCGGCGTCGTGACGTCGATCGTCTCGGCCGCCAGGCGCGTCAGGAGGCCGACCTGGCGGAGCGCGGCGCGCCGCTCGGCGATGGCCGCCTCGACCTCGCCCCGAACCTCGTTGGCGACCGCGCCGACGCGCGGGCGGTCCGGCGCGGGCAGGCCGCCGATGCCCCGCAGGATGGCCGTCAGCTCGCCCTTCTTGCCCAGGAAGCGGACGTCGACCTGGTCGAGGGCGGCCGCGTCCGGCGCCTCGGCTGCAGCCGCGAGCGCGTCGTCCCGAAGGCGGAGGAGCTCCCCCCGCAGGCTCTCGAAGTCCACGTCGCCGTCCTCGTCCGCGGCCTGCCCGGGATGCGGCGGGCGCGCCCCGACCGAGCCCCGCGGCTGGCCGTCCCTGTCCGGCGCCGGGCGCCGGGGGCGCTCAGCCCTTGGCGATCTCCGCGATCCGCCCGAACGTGCCCTCGTCGCGGACCGCGATGTCGGCCAGGATCTTCCGGTCGATGGTCACGCCGGCGGTCTTGAGGCCGGCGATGAACCGGCCGTACGTCAGGCCGTGCTGGCGGGCCGCCGCGTTGATGCGGACGATCCACAGGGCGCGCAGCTGGCGCTTGCGCTGCTTGCGGTCCCGCGTGGCGTAGGCCATCGCGTGGAGGAGCGCTTCACGGGCCGGCTTGATCAGCCGCGAGCGGGTCCCCCGCCGGCCCTCGGCGGCCTGGAGGAGGCGCTTGTGGCGCTTGTGGGCGGTGACGCCCCGCTTGACGCGTGCCATGGGTCTCCGGCGCTCCTAGAGGTACGGCAGGAGGCGGCGCAGCTTGGCGGTCGCCTCGGCCCCGATGATCGATGTGCCGGCGTAGCGGCGGGTCCGGCGCGACGACTTCAGCTCCAGGTGGTGGCCGCGCCACGACTTGACGCGGTAGAGCTTGCCGCTGCCGGTGACCCCGATGCTCTTCGCGGTCCGCCGATGGGTCTTCAACTTCGGCACGCTGGCCTCACTCTCCACTCTGCGCCGGCGCGTCGGGTGCGGGCCCGGCCGACGATGCGCTCCGGTCGACCGCCGGCCCGGGGGGCGGCGCGGTTGCCGGGGCCTGATCCTGCGGGACAGCCCCGTCCGCCTCGCTGGCGGGCGGAGCCGGCTGGGCGGCCTGGCCGGGGACCTTCGTCCCCTGCCCGGCACCCGTCGCGGCGGGTTCCTGCGCCTTGGGCTTGTGCGTCGATGCGACGCTGATGTGCATCGACTTGCCCTCGAGCATCGGCGCCCGCTCCACGACGCCATGGTCCTTGATCTGGTCCGCGAACTTGAGCAGGAGGTCCCGCCCGATCTGGGGGTGGGTCAGCTCGCGACCGCGGAACTGGACGGCGACCTTGATGCGGTCCCCGTCCTCGAGGAATTCGATCGCCCGCCGGACCTTCGTGTCGAAGTCGCCCACGCCGATCTTCGGCTTGAGGCGGACCTCCTTGAAGGAGACGGCGCGCTGCTTGCGCTTGGCTTCCTTCTCCCGCTTCGTCAGCTCGTACTTGTACTGGCCGAAGTCGAGGAGCCGTGTCACCGGCGGCGAGGCCATCGGGGCGACCTCGACGAGGTCGTAGCCGCGCTCCTGCGCGAGTCTCAGAGCCTCGAACGTGGGCATCACGCCCAGCTGGGCCCCTTCCTCATCGATGACCCGCACCTGGGGGACGCGGATCATCTGGTTGATGCGCAGGTCTCGGCTGATGGTTCACCTCTCCGGTCGTGGTATGGATGCGAGGCTGGCCTCGCCCCGGGCACGCGAATGCCGGGCCGACGCCCGCGGGACTATAGCACAGGGCTTCCGAGGGCGGCAACGAACGGGCGGCCGTCGACCGGCGGCCCGGACCCGCGCGCCACACCCGCCGGTCCACTGGGTCCGACCCCCGAAGGCCGGGTCGGCTGGCGGCATCAGGCCTGCCGGCGGGAGGCCTCGTCCGCCAGCCGCTCGGCGAGCTCGTCCCAGCCGACGACCGGCTGCTGCTCCCCGGCCCTCGTCCGGGGCGCCGCCGTCCGCGCCGCCGCCTCCCGGTCCCCCAGCACGAGCATGTAGGGCACCTTCTGCTCCTGGGCGATCCGGATCTTGTTCTGCATCCGACCCACGGACGCGTCGACCTCGACCCGCAGGCCGCGTGCCCGCAGGACTCCCGCCAGCTCCTCGGCCGCCTCGGCGTGGCGGTCGGCGATGGGGATGACGACCGCCTGGACCGGCGCGACCCAGAACGGGAAGGCGCCGCCGAAGTGCTCGGTGATCACGCCGATGAACCGCTCCAGCGAGCCGTAGATGGCGCGGTGGATGGCGACCGGCCGGCGCTGCTGGCCCTGCTCGTCGACGTAGGTCAGGTCGAATCGCTCGGGCAGCATGACCAGGTCGACCTGGATCGTCGCCGTCTGCCACTCCCGGCCCAGGGCGTCCTCGACCTGGATGTCGATCTTCGGGGCGTAGAACGCGCCGTCCCTGGGCTTGACGCGGTACTCGACGCCGGAGCGGTCCAGCGCCTCGCGCATGAGCCCCTCGGCCTGGACCCACAGCGCCGGGTCGCCGAGCGCGTCGTCCGGGCGCGTCCCGAAGGTGAAGCGCGGCTGCAGGCCGAACCAGCCGTACGCCTCCCGCACCTCGCCCATGAGGGCCTCGATCTCCGAGCCGATCTGGTCGGGCCGGATGTAGATGTGGGCGTCGTCGGTGACGAACTGGCGGACGCGGGTCAGGCCGTGCAGGACGCCCGAGCGCTCGTTCCGGTGGAGGCGGCCGTACTCGGCCAGGCGCAGCGGGAAATCGCGGTAGGAGCGGACGCGGCTGCGGTAGATGAACGTGCTCTCCGGGCAGTTCATCGGCTTGAGGCTGAACTCCTGCTCCTCGACCTCGAGCCGGAACATGTTCTGGGCGTAGTGCTCCCAGTGGCCGGAGCGCTCCCAGAGCCGCTTGTGGACGAGGATCGGGGTGCTGATCTCCTGGTAGCCGCGCCGCTCCTGGAGCTCGCGGATCGCGCCCTCCAGGGTGCGGTACAGGCGCCAGCCCTTGGGATGCCAGAAGGCCGAGCCGGGGCTCACGTCGTGGAAGCTGAACAGGTCGAGCTGGACGCCGAGGCGGCGATGGTCGCGCTTGCGGGCCTCCTCGCGTCGCCAGAGGTAGGCGTCGAGGTCCTCCTGGCTCGCCCAGACCGTGCCGTAGATGCGCTGGAGCATGGGCCGGTGCTCGTCGCCGCGCCAGTAGGCCCCGGCGACGGAGAGGAGCTTGAAGGGCCCGATCCGGCCCGTCGAGGCGACATGGGGGCCCTTGCACAGGTCGACGAAGGGGCCGTGCTCGTAGGTGGACGTCGGCGGCATCGGCTCGCCGGTCGCCTGCGCCCGGGCCGCCAGGTCGTCGAGGATCTCCACCTTGAACGACTGGCCGCGCTCCTCGAAGAAGCGCCGGCCCTCCTGGGGCGGCAGCTCGCGGCGGACGAAGGGATGGTCCGCGGCGACGCTCGCCCGCATCCGCTCCTCGATCGCCCCGAGGTCGTCCGGGCTGAGCGGCCGGGGCAGCAGGAAGTCGTAGTAGAACCCATCCTCGATGGCCGGCCCGATCCCGAGCCGCGCCTCCGGGAACAGCTCCAGGACCGCCTCCGCCATCACGTGGGCCGTCGAGTGGCGCATGGCGTCGAGCTCGCTGTGCGCGCCCGCGTCGAGCAGCTCCTCGGCCGAGCCTCGATCGGGGGCCGCGAGCAGCTCAGGCTCGTCGGCCTCGTCGGCCGGCCCGATCCCGTCGCTCGTCGCCCCGCCGCCCTGGTCCGCCGGTGGCCGTCCGGCCAGCTCGTCCACGCTCATCGTCCGCTCCGATCGTCGTCGCTCGTCCTGGTCCCGTGAATCACGAAGCCTCCCGTCCGACAGGACGAGAGGCTCTGCTCCCGCGGTCCCACCCGCCTTCGCGACCCCGGCCCTTCCCGGTCGGCGTCGCGCGCTCGTGCCGCTGTCACGGGCGGATCCCGGGCCGGTTCGCCGGCCGCTCACGGGTGGTGCCTCGTCGCCGGTCCGCCGTCGCGGCTTCCAGCCAGGCGTCCGGTGACGCGCGGCCGCGACTCTCTGGGGCGCCTGGCGGCGGGGACGTGTCCCGCTCGACGCGTTCCTGTCTGGTGGGCGGTAGAGGACTTGAACCTCTGACCTCATGCATGTCAAGCATGCGCTCTAACCAACTGAGCTAACCGCCCGAGCGCGGGAGATGGTACCGCATCCGTTCCGGGCCAGGCGCCCCCCGAGGGGGCGGCCTCATCCCCGACGTGGACGAGGCCGGTCAGGCTGCGGCGGCGAGGCGGTCGGCCGCTCGTTCCAGGGCGCGCGCGACCTTCGCCAGCGGCTCCATGAGCACGGGGGTGCAGGCCTGGCCGCAGCGGACGGCGAAGGCGGCCGCCTCGCGGAGGCGCTCCTCCATGAGGATCCAGGCGGCGGCGCGGTGGGGCAGCAGGTAATCGACCTCATAGAAGAGCTCGAAGCCGGGCCCGGTGGTGACGCCGGGTCGGTCGGGGCCGACCGGCAGGCTGGTGACGACCGAACCGAGCGGTCGGACCGCCGAGAACATCAGGTCGACCGCGACGTCGGCCAGGAGGCCGAGCTGCTCCTCGGACTCGTCGGTGTGGGCGAAGTACCGCGAGAGCAGCTGGAGCAGGACCTCGTAGACGACGTTGAGCAGGTCCACGGCGCGGACCGTGCCCGGTTCGGTGACGAGCGGCAGGCCCGGGGCGTCGCCACGCGGGCGGACGGCGGCGAGGACGACGGGCCGGGCGGGCTCGAAAGCTGGATCCTCGCGCCGGACCGCGGTGTACTCGTCGAGGATGCCGAGAAGTCGGCCGAAGTGGGCATCGCGCCACTCGCCGCGGGCGCCCTCTCCCTGCTCCACGATCGTGTCGATGGCTCGGCCCGCGGAGGCCAGGTCGTGCACGGCGACGAGCTCGGGCCAGCGGAAGTGCGCCTCTGTCGCCTGGGCGTCGGGCTGTCCGACGAACAGCCGATCGGGGCCGAGCCGCTCGGCGAGGCCCTCCAGGCCGGCCTGGATGGACCGATAGAGCCCGCCGATCGTCTCGAACTCCTGGAGGTGCGGCACGATCTCGTCGGCCTCGTCGTGCGGCAGCGGCGTCGCCCGCTCCAGCGCCTCGGCGCCCTCCGTGTCGTCCATCGCCATCCCCTCGGGCCGCTCCAGGTAGGCGAAGTGCCGCAAGGCGACCTCGCCGAACGGCTGGAGGGCGATCCGGACGCCGGCCGGATAGGCATAGGCGGGCAGGGGCAGGTTGGGCCGGGCGAGGCGGGGTGCGGCCCCGACCGCGGTGAGCAGGTTCTGGACGAGCGCCAGGTGCAGCATCTCCTGCTCGGCGATCTCGCTCAGGGTGTGCTTCCAGCGGCGGACGGCGTCGAGTCCCGCCGGCGAGACGCCCTCCTCGGGGCGCTGCTTGAGGGAGAACGCCGCGTACAGGTACTGGAGCATGATCAGGTGCTCCAGCTCGGCGGCCTTGCCCAGGGTGTAGATCAGGGCTTCGCGCGTCTCGAGCCGCATCCGTCCGGGCTGCCTCGCCGCGGAGTTCGGGGGCCCGGAACGCGTCGCGAGGATGTGCGCGAGCGGGCCGGCCGCGCCCGGGTCGGTCGCGGCGCTCGGCGGGACCTTCAGCTCCATCGGGACGCTCCTGCTGCCGCGCAGAGCTGCGCGAACGCGGGGCAAGGGTACGTCGGGGCCGGGTCGGCCGCCATCCACGGGTCGGCTGTCCCGATGGCTGTCCCGGTGGGCGGGAACGGCGTCCCGGCGGTGCCCGTGGGGTGAGCGCCCTCAGGCGACGAGCTGCCAGACCTCCGCCGGCACCTGCCAGGTATCGCGGACCTCGCGGTAGAGGGCGCGGAGGCGGCAGGAGCGCTGGTACGCCGTCAGGAAGTCGTCGGTGCCGGGCTCCGCCGCGTCCATCTCCAGGGCGGCCTCGGAGAGGCGGCGGGCGAGAAGCCGGGACGCGGCCTCGAAGTCGGGGGCGGGCTGCTGCATGTCCACGAGCATCGCCGCGTCGGATGCACGAGCGCGTGCCGGCGGGCGACGAGGAGGTTGCAGCGTCGCGTCAGCCGGTCGCTGACCCGGTCGCCTGCGGACAGCGCGGGGACGGGGGACGGCGCGGGCTCGCGGCCGGTTAGAGGATGTGGGCGATCAGCCCGGCCACGCCGCGGTCGCGTTCGCGGGCCACGCAACGGAGCGTCGGCCGCGGGGCCGACAGGTCCGACTCGGCCATCCAGCCGCAGACATAGCACTGCTCGATGTCGGCGTCGCCCTCGCGCGGGCAGGCGACCCGGCCGCTCTCAACGTACAGGACCTGGCCCTCGTCGTGCGGCGGACCCGCACGCCGCTGTCGCAGGAGTCTCATCTCACCTCGCTCGCGCCCGCGGGCGCCGCTTCCTCAGCCCCGCCGAGATGCTCGTCCCACGCCGCGCGTCACCACAGGGCCGATGGTCAGCCCGCGACGGGCGGTTCGGTGACCGGGCACGTGCCACTCGGCCGGAGGCCCCAGAATGGCGGTCACGGCCCGCGGTCCCCGGCTCGTCCCGCCCGGGGTGGCGGCCGGCTGGAGGAGGCCGATGGACCGCTTCGACTTCGTGATCGTGGGCGCCGGCGCGGCCGGTGAGGCGGCGGCGGACGAGGCGCGACGGCACGGCGCGAGCGTGGCGGTCGTAGAGCGGGACCTGTACGGCGGCTCGTGCGCCTTCTGGGCCTGCATCCCCTCGAAGACGCTGCTCCACGCCGCCGCGGTCCACGACGCGGGCGGCGACTACCCGTGGCCGCGGGCCTCGGCCCGCCGCGACTACATGATCGTCCGCGAGGACCGCGACTACCCCGACGACAGCAGCCACGTCCGGACCCTGGAGACGTCGGGGGCGACGGTGGTGCGGGGCGTCGGGCGGCTCGGCGGGCCGGGGCGGGTCCTCGTCCGGACGCCGGACGGCGGCGAGCGCGAGCTGGCCGCGGGCGACGTCATCCTCGCCGTGGGCTCCGAGCCCGCGGTCCCGGACATCGAGGGCCTGGCTGAGGCCGAGCCCTGGACGAACCGCGAGGGCACGTCGCTCCGGGAGCTGCCCGAGAGCATCGTCGTCCTCGGCGGCGGCGCGACGGGCGTGGAGCTTGCCCAGGTCTATGCCCGCTACGGGGTCCGGACGACGCTCCTCCAGTCGCGTGACCGCCTGCTGCCGCGCGACCATCCCCGCAACTCGGAGGCGGTCCGGCGCGGCCTCGAGGCCGTCGGCGTCGCCGTCCGCCTCGGCGTGCGGGCGAGCCGGGTCCGGGCCCGCGCCGGGCGCGGCGGCGAACACGTCGTCGAGCTGTCGGACGGCTCGACGGTCGATGGCGAGCGGATCCTCGCCGCGGCAGGTCGCCGCCTCCCACTGGCTGACCTCGGGCTGGAGACCGTCGGCGTCCGGCTCGACGAGCGCGGCCGCATCCACCCGGACGAGCAGCTCCGGCTGGCCGAGCACCTGTACGTGATCGGCGACCCGGCCGGGCCGGAGCTCCAGACGCACGTGTCGGACTACGAGGGGCACCTCGCCGTGCGGATGGCGCTCGGTGAGGACGTCCGGCCGCACCTGCGGGCGATCCCGCGAGCCGTCTTCACGGACCCGGAGGTGGCGTCGGTCGGCATCGACGCCGACGAGGCGCGCCGGCAGGGGCACGACCCGCTGGAGCGGACGAAGGAGCTCGGCTCCTCGGCCAGGGGCTACCTCGTGGAGCAGGACGGCCACGTCACGGCGATCATCGACCGGGCCACTCGGACGCTGCTCGGTGCGTTCATCGCCGGGCCCGGCGCCACGGAGGCGATCCATGCCGCCGTCGTCGCGATGCGGGCCGGGCTGACCATCGACGTCCTGGCCGACACGATCACCGCCTTCCCGACCACCTCGCGGGTGCTCGGGCTCCTGTTCGACGAGCTGGCCCGGGCCGAGTAGGCCTCGTCAGGCGGAGGCGGCTCCGTCGCCGTCGTCGGCCTCGGCGGCCTCGACCTGGCGCGGTCCGGCCAGCAGGGCTGCGAGGGAGGCCCGGTCGAGCCCGGCCCCGAGGCCGAGCGCGAGCGCGATCCGCGCCTTCGGACCGCCGAGGAAGCCGGCCGGCAGCGCCCCGGCCCGGATCCACGTCGCCCCGCCACCCGGGAAGGCGTAGGCCGCCCCGACCCGGCCGGCGGGGCAGCGCGTGGTCAGGACGATGGGGATGCCGCCGGCCATCGCCCGTTCGGCCGCCGCGAGGACCGCGGGGTGGGTGTTGCCGGTCCCGGTCGCCTCGACGACGATGCCGCGGGCTCCGCTCGTCACGGCCTGCTCGATCGCCTCGCCGCGCGAGCCGACGACCACGGTCACGAGGGCGATGGGCTCGGCGACGCGCGTCGCGGCCACCTGCCGTCGCGGGCCACGGCCGCGCTCCATGACGACCGCACCCTCGACGAGCCGCCCGAGCCGGCCGAGGTTCCGGCTGCGGAACGTGTCGCGCGCCGTGGCGTGGGTCTTCGTCACGTCGTCGGCGGGCTCCACGCTCCCGGCCAGGACGACGACGCAGCCCCCGCCGCGGAGGGCCGGCGAGGCCGCGGCGACGACGGCGTCGCGCAGGTTCGCCGGGCCGTCGTCGGCCGGCTGGCTCGCGTCCCGCATCGCCCCGGTCACGACGAGCGGGCGCTCGTCGGCATGGAGCAGATCGAGGAAGAAGGCCGATTCCTCGATCGTGTCGGTCCCCTGCACGAGGACGACGCCCGCCACCGCCGGGTCGGCGAGCGCTTCGTCGATGGCCGCGCGCAGCCGGAAGAGATCGCCGAAGTCGAACCACGACGCCGGCTGTCGGCCGAGGTCGCGCGGGACGAGCTCGGCGGCGGCCGCCGCCCTGGGGGCGCGGGCGAGGATCGCGGCCCCGTCCAGGGCAGGGACCGCGCCGCCCGCGGCGTCGTCCCGGCGCATGCTGATGGTCCCGCCGCTGAACAGGACGGCGACGCGAGGCCGACCGGTCAGGGCCGGGTCTCCGACGGGTCGCCGCCGTTGTGCTCCATCTTCACGTAGCGGATCCGGCCCGAGCCCACGGCCAGATCCCACGCCGCCCGCGGCAGGGCCGCGAGCCAGATGGCGCTGAACAGCGACACGCGGAGGGCGCGACCGAGCCGGGCGGCCGGCCGCGGCGGCACGCCCGCCGCCGTCTCCCAGCGCAGCGCGTCGTAGCCGAGGATGCCGCTGGCCAGCAGGTAGCCCGTCAGCAGGCCGAGGAGCGGGCCGCGCCGGCGGCCCGCCGCAGCACCCGCGGCCGCGCCCAGCACCAGCGGCGGGACCGCGAGTTGCCCGGCGTACGCCGCGAAGTCGAGGCGAGCGCCGAGCGGCAGGGCATCGCTCCGCAGCACCGCTGGACCGTGCTCGAAGGCGCGCCGCAGGGCGCCCTCGGCCCAGCGCCGGCGCTGGTGCCACAGGCTGCCCCAGGAGCGGACCGGCTCCTCCCAGACCTCGGCGTCGATCGCCCAGGCGACGCGCTCCCCGCGGGCCGCGGCGATGCGGCTCGAGAGGTCGATGTCCTCGGTCAGGGCCGCGGCGCGCCACCCGCCGACCGCGGCCAGCAGGTCGCGGCGGACCATGATCCCGTCGCCGCGAAACTCGGAGCAGCCGCCGAGTGCCCAGCGGCCCCGCTGCAGCTCCCCGTCGAGCGTCTGCTCGTCGGCCTGGGCGGCGGCCAGCTGGCTCGAGCCCGCGTCCATGATCCGCCGCCGGGCGGTGACGGCGGCTGCCCCGGCCATGAAGTACGCGGCCGCGCGGCGCAGGAAGTCGGGCCCGATGCGGGCATCCCCGTCGAGGACCAGGACGACGTCGCCGCGGCATGCGTCCGGCTGCGCCGCGGTGAGCGCCGCCCCCTTGCCGTCGGCGAGCCCGTCGCCCTCGCGGCGGACGACCCGCGTCACCGCAGCGATGCCCGCCCGCTCGGCCGCCTCGACAGCGGCCGCGCCCGTCCCGTCCGTCGAGCGGTCGTCGACGACGAGCAGCTCGAAGCACGGCGCGCCGGATGCGTCGCGATGGTCCTGGGCCGCGACGTCCGCCACGAGGCGGGGCAGGACGGCGGCCTCGTCCCGGGCGGCGACGACGATGCTGAAGGTGAGCGAGGGCTCGGGCGGCGCGAGGCCGGCGGGGCTCGGCGGGATCGGCGGCCGGCGGCTGGCCCGGGCGAGCGGCACCGTCATGCCGGTCGCCACGAGGACGGCGAGGCCGGTCACGGCTCGTCCGAGGCGGCCACCGCCCGTCGCGGCGACGCCGCAGGCGAAGCCGCCGCCCAGGAGGGCCGCGGCCGCGAGGCGCCAGCCGGGCGGCGTCCCGCTGCCGTCAGCCACGGCGGCCCCGGCGGCGGCCCTCCGGGCGGGTCGCGCCCGGACTCCCCTCCCCTGCCGCCTCGCCGCGGTCACTCGCGTCGTTCGCGACCGACAGATCGACGGCTTCGGTGACC
The DNA here is from genome assembly GCA_036392215.1 of Candidatus Limnocylindrales bacterium. Classification (GTDB taxonomy): domain Bacteria; phylum Chloroflexota; class Limnocylindria; order Limnocylindrales; family CSP1-4; genus JAJYJO01. The sequence goes on from DASVYJ010000080.1 coordinate 18,953, forward strand.
GCGGTCTCGCCGCCGTCGCCGTCCTTCGGCGGGTCGGCCGCCGCCGGCCCTGGCGCCCCGTCGGCATCGAGCGGCTCGAGCGGCCCCGCCGCGTCCCACAGCGTCCGTTCGGGCGCGACGCGGCCGCCGCCAGCAGCCGGCGGCCCCGCATGGCCTCGCCGCAACGCCGTTGCGTCGTCGCGGCCAGCCACCTCCGCCCCTGGCGGCGCGACCGCGACGGACGCCGGATCGCTCCGCTCGGCCACCCGCCCCGTCCGCGACCGCTCCGGGGCGAGGTAGACCGTGGCGGGGTCCACCGGCCCCGAGGCCGGCTGCTCGGCCGTGGCCCGGGCCTCCTCGGGCAGCAGCGGGCCGCGCCCGAGCACGGAGGCGATGCCGGCGAAGCCGATGAGCAGGGCGACCAGGAAGATCACGGACGTCGTCCCGACGAAGTCGGCGATCGGTCCCACCACGATGATCGGCAGCAGGCTGGCGATCGAGACGAGCATGTTGAGGACGCCGAAGACGCGGCCGCGGACCTCCTCGGGGAGGTCCTCCTGGAGCTGCGTCTGGCTCGGGATGGCGACGAGGGCGTACGAGACCCCGGCCAGGAAGGCGAGGCCGACGACGACCGAGAGCAGCGAGACCGCGCTGCCGACGTCGGCCAACCCGCCCGTCGAGGTGAGCCGCCGCTGCAGGAACTGGGTGATGGGGCCGGCGATCGAGAGGATCGCCAGGAGCAGCCCCAGGGCGATGAGGCCGCCCTCGATGACGCGCCGACGGGGCAGATAGCGACCGTAGCTGTTGAGGGCCAGGATGCCCGTCACGACGCCGAGGCCCAGCGGCAGGACGACGACGACGAAGTCCTTCGGCGCCAGGCCGAGCGTCTTCGTGGCAAAGGCCGGCCCCAGGACGCCGAGGACGCCGATCAGGGAGGCGGTGATGCCGAGGTACGTCAGCGACCAGCCGATGCTGCGGTGCTCGACGATGTAGTCGAGGCCCTCGCGCAGCTGGGCGACCATCGTCCCGACGGCCTCCTCCGCCTCCGCCACACCGAGCTCGTCCATCAGCCGCCGTCCGGGCGCGGCCTCGCCGTGGGCGGTCCCGACACCCGCTCCCCGCGACGCCTCGCCCGACTCGCCCGACTCGCCCGGCTCGCCCGGCTCGCCCGGCTCGCCCGGCAGGGTGAAGCAGAAGACGCCGGCGGCGAGGTAGAGCGCGCCGACGAGCAGCAGCAGGACCGGGGGGCCGGCCACGGTGACGATCAGTGGGCCGAGCAGGGCGAAGCCGAGGGCGAAGGCGACGTTCATCGTCAGGGTGAAGATCCCGTTCGCCGCGATGAGCTGGCCCCGGGGCACGAGGAAGGGGATCATCGCCGCCTCGGCCGGAGCGAAGAACGTCGTGATCGTGGAGATGCTCACGTTGAGCAGGAAGATCAGGGCGGCGTTGTCCCCGGCCAGGAAGAGCAGCAGGCAGGCGACGCCGCGCAGGACGTTGGTCACGACGAGGACGACCCGCCGGTCGAAGCGGTCCACGTAGACGCCGGCCACGGCCGAGAAGACGACGGCCGGCACGAGGAAGGTCAGGAGCAGCAGGCTGACCGCGGCGTTCGAGCGGGTGCTCGAGTAGATGACGACGGTCAGGCCGAACAGGACCATGTTGCCGCCGACCTGGGTCGACACCTGGGAGAGCCACAGCAGGAGGAACGGGCGATTGGCGAGGACGGCGGCGGCGCTCTCGCTCCCCTCCCCCGGTCGGGCGACGGGCGGGCTGAGCGGGCCGCTCACCGCGACTCCCCATCGACCGGTCGCGGGGCGAGCGCCGCGCTCAGCGCCGCGTCGCCGCGCTCGACGAAGCCGATCAGGCGGGCCTCCAGCGTCCGTCGCTCGAGGAGCACGTGCCGGCCGCAGCCGCCGCAGCGGAGACCGATGTCGGCGCCCAGCCGGTCCACGAGCCATTCGTGGGAGCCGCAGGGATGGCGCTTCCGGAGGCGGACGACATCGCCCAGGCGGAAGTCGACGACGGCTCGCTCAGCCACGGCTGCGCTCCAGCAGGCGGTCGGTCGCGGCCATCAGATCCGCGGGGTGCCGTGGGCGGGCACAAGCGGCCGGTCCGTCGCCCGCAGCTGCAGCTTGTCGAGCGGCGTCACCGTGACCTGGACGTCCTGGAACGTCGCCTGGAGCTGGGCGACGATGCCGCCCGCGCGCGTGAGCGAGCCGGTCAGGGCCTCCGGGCTGCCGATGGCGTCGATCTCGAAGGTCTGGTCCAGCGGCGCGTTCTCGACCGAGAGGCTGCCCGGGTCGCCGGCGACGACGATCCCGGGCACGACCCGCACCCCGCCGACCGCGACGGCCTCGGCGCCACCGTTGCGCAGCTCGTTGATGAGGTCCTCGACGGCGCTGCCCGGGATCGGGCCGTTGACCGTGACGCGGACGCCCGGTCCGCTCACGCCGGCGAGTCCCGTCCAGGAGTCGATGCGATCCAGGTCCGTCCGCAGCTGGCCCATCGACGTCTCACCCTTGCTCGAGGCTGACTGCAGGTCGGTCACCTCGCCCTCGAGCGTCGCGATCTCGGTCCGCAGCTGGTCGTTCCTGGTGTTGAGGTTCGCGACGAGCGTCGTCAGCTCCTGGGCGGAGAGGTTCTCCAGGCTCGAACCGCCGGTCTGGGCCCGGAGCTGGACGACCACGAGCAGCCCGAGCAGCAGGGCGACCGCGGCGAGGGTCAACTGGCTGCGTGGGCGGTTCATCGGGCCGAGGCCGACGGGGACGGGGCCGGCGACTCGTCCGGGCGCGCGTAGCGGAGATTCACGGCGCCGGCGTAGGCGGGCACGTCCACCTCGGGCGGCTCGGCCAGGCCGACCCGCAGGTTGAAGGGCTCCACCCTCGCCCGCAGGAAGTCGATCCAGCCGACGCGCACCTTGAGGCGGTCGTAGAGGTCCGCGGGGCCGATGGCGGCGACCTGGTAGGGGCCGGCCTGGTAGGCCGAGTTGACGAGGATGGAGCCGCCGATGTCGACGATCGCGGTGCTGGCGACGATCCGCTCGCCGTTGATGGCGATCGCCTCCGCGCCGGCCAGCCAGAGCTCGTCCATCGCGGTGCGCAGGTCGCGGGCGCTGACGAGGTAGTCGGCCTGGTTCCCGCCGGCCGGGACGGTCGCCGTCGAGTCCTGGAACTGGAGCACGAGGCCGGGGCCCTTGAGCGCGACCAGGCCGGCCGCGATCCGCGCCTGCTGGAGCTGGTCGTTGAGCGTCTTCACCGCGGCCGCGTTGCCCTGGCTGCCCTGCTCGAGGGACCCGATCTGGCCGCGGAGCTGGACGATCCGCGCCTTGAGCTGATCCTGCTGCTGCTGCAGCTGGCGGGCCGTCTCCACGAGGGGTGGCCGCTCCTGCGTCGTGTAGCGGACGCGCGGCGGCTCCGAGCGGACCTGGGCCGCGACGAGGAAGCCGAGGGTCAGCAGGGCCAGGCCGAGGGCGACCTGCCAGCTCGGGACGCCGCGGGCGCGGGCGAGGATGCCGCTCACGGCATCCTCTCTCCAGGGTCGGGCGGCGGGCCCGACGGCGGCGGATCGGCCGCCCCTGATTCGTGGCCCGGGGACTCCCCGAGGAGCGGGCCGCTGTCCGGCGCCGGGCCCGCAGCCTCGACCGCCATCCGCGGCCGGGAGCGGCGGCTGAGGACGAGCACGCTGCCGATCGCGAGGGCGACGAAGAGGCCCGACCCGAGGAGGACGAGCGGCGATGTGCCGCCTGGGCCCCCACCGCCGGTCGTCCCGGGACTCGGTGTCGCGGCCGGCGCGGGCGTGGCCGCGGTCCCGGAGACCGGCGAGGCGGCTGTCCAGCCGGGCGGCAGCGGCCCAGCCGGGGCCGGCTGCGGGCCGTGGCGCTGCGGCGTGCGGGCCCCGACGTCGGCGAGCCAGGCGGCATCGAACCCCTCCATGTCCGTGCCGATCGCCGCCCGGAACGCGTCGTCGTCGGTGACCCCCTTGGCATACGAGCGGATCAGCGTGACGAGCGCGCCCTGGCCGTGGCTGCGGACCAGGAAGTCGATCGCCGAGACCGCCTCGGAGTACGCCAGCAGGAGCCGGTCGTACGTCGTCGGGAAGCGGCCGTTCAGGCTCGGCAGCGGCATGATCGTCCCGTCGGCGGCGGCCTGGCTGACGGCGGCCCGATCGTCGGCGCCGTAACCGACCGAGAGGTAGACGGCGACCCCCTCGTTGATCCAGTGGGCAGGCTCGTCGTACGGGTTCTTGGTGGCCGTGTCGAACACCAGGTGCGTCAGCTCGTGGGTGACGACGCGGGCCACCTCCGAGGTCCCGATCGCGTCGGGCGTGATGAGCCCGAACATCGTCCGGATCTCGGGGTGGGCTTCCCCCGCGATGTTCTCTGGCGTGCCGGGTCCGAGGGCGTCGTAGAACGAGGTCTGGTCAGCGTAGACGTAGAAGTCGATGGGCGTCGTCTCGCTCACGCCGAGCAGGTTCGCCGCCTTGGCGATCGCCCCGTCGCCGAGCTGGACGGCCCGCTCGGCGAAGGCGTCGCCGCCCTGGTACCAGTGGAGGCGGACGATGTCGCCCTGCTTGGTCCGCCACTGGAATCGTGCGTCCTGGTAGGTCCCGCTGACGGACGGACCGACCACGGGCGGGTTGCCGGCGAGGGTGATCCGCCAGCGCGCGGTGAGCGTCGTGTTCGGCAGCACCTGGCCCTGGCTGCTGTCGACGGTGAAGCTGAGCGAGGCCGCGGCGCCGGTCGGTGGGACCTCGGTCACCAGCGGGCCGCCGAGCCCCGGGTAGTCGATGAGGATCTCGGCCCGCTGGATCGAGCCGGCGACGCTGAGCGGCTGGGTGAAGCGGATCCCCGTGCCCCAGGTCGCCGTCGCGCTCGGCGTCCCGAACGTGACGCTGTCCGCGGCGACGGGCCGCGGCGTCCCGAGGCTCCCGAGCAGCAGGAGCAGCGCGGCCAGGGCCGCGCCGGCCCGACGCCGGCCGGCCTGGGGCGGCTGCAGCAGTCCGACCATCAGCCGCCCGCCCAGGCGAGGCCGGCGAGACGCAGGATGCCGAGGCCGTTCTCGGCGGCCCCGAGCAGCCCGTGGCGGGCGATCGCCCAGCCCGTCCCGTAGCTGACGGGGATGACGGGGGCGTCCCGCTCGACGATGGCCTGGGCCCGGTCGAAGGCAGCCTCGACCGCCGCGGGGTCCGTCGCGGAACCTGCCGCGGCGATCGCGGCGTCGAACTCGGACGAGCTCCAGCGGCCGTAGTCGTTGCGCTCGCCGCTGCCGAGGAGGAGCCCCAGGAAGTCGTCGGGACCCGGGTAGTCGGCGACCCACGAGAGCGCCCAGAACGCCGGGGGGTCACTGGCGAGGCGGGTGAAGTACTGGTCGCCGGCCATGACCTCGTAGCCGATGTCGAGCCCGAGGTTGGCCTTCAGCTGGGCGACGATCCCCTCGTCGTAGCCGTAGCCGGACGTCACAAGGGTCACGTGGGGGAAGCCCTGGCCGTTCGGATAGCCGGCCTGGGCGAGCAGGTCGCGGGCGCCGGCCGGGTCGAACCGGGGCCCGAAGTCCGTGTCGCTGCGGCCCGGGATGCCGGGCGGCACCATGCTCGTCGCCGGGCGGGCGACGTCGGCACCGGCGAAGGCGACGAGGCGATGCCAGTCGACGGCCATGGCGAAGGCACGCCGGATCCGCGCGTCCGAGAACGGAGCACTGCGCGTGTCGAAGCCGTAGTAGTCGACGCTGAGCGTGTCGACCGAGCGCAGGTCGGGGCCGAGCGTGCGGTCGTACGCGATCCAGGCCGCGTCGGTCGCGGCGAGCGGGGCGTAGTCGACGGTGCCGTCCTCGTAGGCCTGCAGGACGGCCCGGCCCCCGAGGTCGGTCACGAGGTGGACCGTCCCGATAGCCGGCGTCCCGGCCCAGTAGTGGCCGTTGGCGCTGAGGGTCAGCTCGGTGGAGGTGGCCGCCGTCACGATATAGCCGCCGCTGCCGACGAAGTGGGAGCCGGGCTCGATCACGCTCGGGTCGCGGCCCACGGCGGCGGGCACGACCGCCAGGGTCGGGCTCGCGGCGATGGCCGGGAAGTCCGAAGCGGGCCGGCGCAGACGGACCTCGACCGTCCCGTCGTCGACGGCCCGGAAGCCGAGGCTCGCGTCGTCGACGGTCCGACCGGCCAGGCGGTCGGCGACCCCCTCGACGTCCTCGAGCAGCGAGGCGAGCGGCGAGGCATGGCCCGCCGCGACGACCCGCCGCCAGCTGGCCACGACGTCGGCGGCGCGCAGCGGGCTCCCGTCCGAGAAGGCGAGGCCCGGCCGGAGGTGGAAGACGACGCGCCGGCCGCCGTCCAGGACGTCCCACGACGCGGCGAGGGCCGGCCGGACGGTGAGGCTCGCGTCGACCGCGGTCAGGCTCTCGAACAGCTGGGCGTCCACCGCGGCGCTGGCGAGGTCGCTTTCCGCCGCCGGGTCGAGCGAGCCGGGGGCCTGCATGAGGATCCGTACGTCTCGGCCGGCCGCGCGCGCCGGCGCCTCGGTCGCGACCGTGCCCAGGAGCCCGCCGGCCAGCAGGCCGACGAGGGCGACCAGGGCCAGGCCGCGGCGCGGTCGTCGCAGGGCGGGTCGCGCGCGGAGCCGCCGCGGGATCAGGGGACGAGCCACCACGCCACGCTGCGCCCGTCGGGGTCGCTGTCCTCGTCAAGCACCCGCTCCACGGGGACGGGCGGACGCGGGCGCGCACCCCAGACGTAGCCCTGCCCGGCGAAGCCGGCGAGGAGCGCGACGATGCAGACCCAGCGGCGCATGCGCGGAGTATAGGGGCGGCGCCGCGGTCTCCCCGGGGAGCGCCGGCGGGTGCTGCAGGGCGGGCGCCGGCGGGCCCCAGGAGAAGAAGCGAGGCCTCGCCGTCTCACACCGCCGGGGGAACGATGTCTTGCCGCGAGGCCTCGACTGGCACAACGAGGCCGGTCCGGAAACGTTAGGGGCAGCGGACACGCTGCTCGATGCGCCGCGGACGAGAAGGTCGTCGGGCCGTACCCGGGCCGAGGATCCGCGGCTGCGAGGGCTACAGCCGGGGCACGATGAGCGCGGCGAGCTGGAGGGCATCGGCGTACGAGACATGCGGGTCCGGCAGGTCGACGTTGACCGAGACGACGACGCCATGGGCCATGAGCACGAGCTCACCCGTCGCGCCGAGCCAATAGGCGGCATCGCCGACGCCGGGCACTGCCGAGGTCATGTACTGCTGGCGGAGGCTGTCGAACGCGGTCCGCCCACCGAGTGCCGCGACGGTGACGGCGCCGCGGTCCGAGTACCAGACGCAGTCCCGCGAGCCGGCCGTCGACGTCCGCCCGACGGCCACGTCGAGACCGGTGTCGGCGGCGATCTCGGCGACGGAGAGCAGGCCGCACACGTCGCCGGCCCAGCCGCCGCCCGTCAGCGCCCCGGGGCCGTCGCCGCCGGCCGCACTCGCGGACGCCGCTCGACTCGCCCCCGAGGCGGGTGAGCAACCGACCACGAGGACAGCCGTGACGATGAGCCAGACGAGGCCCGGCGCGACGCGACCGCCGCGTCGCGCCGTTGCGTGCCGTGACGCCCCTGTCGCGTCCCCTCTACCGAACACCGCCGAGTCCTCCCGGGCCCACCCGCGCTGGTCGCCCGTCCAGCCGACTATGCCACGTCCCGGGGACGTGGGCGAGGAACGCGGCCCGCGCGATCGGGGCGTCGGCGACCCGGGATCCCAATATCCGAGCCATCGCCAGCATCGATTCCGGTGGAGGGATACGTCCCCAGCCCGCTCCGTGCGACGGCCCGGCGGATCGCCGCCCAGGGCCCCAGTCGAAGGTGGTGTCTCGTGCGACGACTCTTCGCCCTGGCGTCAGCCACGCTGCTCGCCGTAGCCCTTGCCTCGCCGGTCGCTGCCGGGGACCCGATGCGGCCGATCTCCAGCACGTTGGTCGGGCAGGTCACGTACCCGCCCGCGACACAGTGCCTCCTGCCCATCATCACCACGACCGATGCGGCGGGCGTGACGACGCACCTTGGCCTGACCACGATGCACTCGACCCATTGCTTCGCGCCCCCCAACCGCGTGACGGGAGGCGAGATGGAGTTGACCGCCGCGAACGGCGATCAGGTGTTCGGGACGTACGAGGGGACGACCGTCCCGGATGTGCCGTCGGTCGTGGGTGAGACGGTCGTCGTCGACTTCGACATCGTGATCACGGGCGGCACCGGCCGCTTCACCGGCGCGAGCGGGACCATGGCCGGCAAGGCCTGGGTCATCTTCCCCGGCTGGCAGGCGCCGAGCTGGCCTGCCCGGTTCGCACTCAGTGGCTCGATCGCGTACTGAGTCCGAGTTCGCCTGCGGCCACAGGCGGCCCCGCCCGGTCGTGCCGACCGAACCCACCGCCCCACCGAGCCGACCGATGGCACTGTGCCAGGCCCGCTGCCCGGAGCACGCTGGCGACCGACGATGAGTGAGCTGTCGACCGACGGCGGCTTCGCGGCCGCCTCCAGCGGAGGTCCTGCGGTCGCCCCCGTGCCCCGCGACCGTCCGGCTCACGCGTCGCGGGTCGCGCTGGTCGAGCGGGCGATGGAGGGCGATCGGCTCGCCTTCGAGTGGCTCGTCGAGGACTGGATCGAGCCTGCCTACCGGACTGCGCTGGCGATCCTCGGCGGCGATGCGGATGCCCGCGACGCGACCCAGGAGGCCCTGGTCCAGGCTTGGCGCGGCATCCGTGGCCTTCGCGACCCCGGACGGTTCGACGCCTGGCTTGGCCGGATCCAGGTCAATGCCTGTCGCGGCATCGGCCGGCGGCGCGGCAGGTCCAGCGTTCGCGAGATCCCGCTCTCGGCGCTGGCGGGCGAGGCCGAGCCGGCCAGTCCGTCGGTCGGCGTGGAGGAGGAATCGACCTCGCTCGACGAGCTGGAGCGGGCGTTCGAGCGGCTCTCCGTCGCCGAACGCACGATCCTCGTCCTCCACCATCTCGAAGCGCAGCCGGTCTCCCGGATCGCGGCGACGCTCGGGATCCCGATCGGCACGGCCCAGTGGCGGCTGCATGCCGCCCGTCAAGCGCTCGCCAAGGCGCTCGAGCGGGAACGGCGAGAGGAGGAGCGGAGATGACGACGGTCGCCCCGCCGCCCGACGCCACCATCCGGGCGATGCTCCTTCGACGGGCACGGCGCACGGACCCGATCGGTCTGGTGGACGACGTCTTCGCGGCCATCGAAGCGACCGCACCGCTGCGCCGCGCGCTGCCGTGGTGGCCGACCCTCCCCGTCGCCGGTCGAGCGGGCCGCCAGCTGGTCATGATCGTCGTCGCGGCGGCGTTGCTTGCAGCCCTGCTGGGAACGCTCCTGGTCGGGGTCGGCGCATACCGGCAGCGGCACGAGACGCTCGGCTCGATCGGATACCCGGGCGCTCCGAACGCGGACCACGTCGACGTGCTGCTGGCCGTCTCGGCCGAGGAAGCCTGGGCCGCCAACGCGGTCGCGCTCTGGCACTTCACGGACGACGCCTGGACCAGGGTCGAGCTGCCGGGGACGCTCGCTGGGGCCGGAACCAACGGCCTCGCAGCCGGGCCCGACGGCACGATCTGGGCGGCGACCGACCGGGGCGTCGCCACCCTGCGGGACGGTCGCTGGGTCGTGGTGTCGACGGTCCCTGCGTTCAGGATCGCCGCCCTCCCTGACGGGACCGTCTGGGCAGGTTCATACGGCGGCACCGGACCCGACGGACAGCTCACGGGCTACCAGGCCGACGGCTCCGCGGCTGGCGCGGTGACGTGCCCGATCGGGTCGTACCTGATGGCGACGGCCTCCGACGGCGCGATCTACCTCGGGCAGATGACCTGGCAGACCGCGCCGGGGCTTGCCCGGTTCGACGGGCGAACCTGCGAGAGCGTCGATCCCCTCGGCGATGGGCTCGGGTACGACCTCGTCGGTCTGGCTGCCGATCCCCATGGCGATCTCATCGCCGAGCTCGCCAGGCCGGTCGCCGGAACCGGGAGCACGTTCACCTACGGGACCGTCCGGTACGACGGCAGACGCTGGACCGTGATCGAACGGGAGGATGGCTCCGCGGGACAGGACCTTGGGATGTACGCCGTGGCGCCGTCCGGCGAGATCTGGCGGTGCAACAGCGTGGGTGGCCTCCAGGTGCTGGGGGAAGGCCGCTGGCGCACGGTGGTCGGCGGCATCACGATGCGCGGCCCGATGTCGTTCGCGCCCGACGGCACCCTCTGGTATCAGGCGTCGGACGGGATCGCGCGCCTTCGGACGGGCGGCATCGCGCCCTGAATCAGTCGCCTGCAGGCCCTCAGCCCGCCGGGGAGCGGGCTTCGGAGGCGGACGCCTCGGGGGCCGGCGCGGTGGCCGCGAGCCAGCCCATCAGGGCGAGCGTGAAGCTGCTCGAGACCCGGCCGTACTCGCTCTCGGGGCTCAGCGCCGCGGTCGCCTCGGCCGTGGCCCCGCGCTCGGCGAGGCTCAGCACCTCGGCCGCGCTCGCGTGGAACGACGCGTGCAGCTCGCGGACGCGCTCGAACTCGGGCGTCGCCCGATCTGCGGGGCCGACCTCGTCACGGAGCCACGTCCCGAAGGCGCAGGCATCGTCGCGCCGCGCGACCGCGGGCGGCAGCGGGCCGACGCCATGGACGATCGAGCGGTAGAGGTCGAGCCGCCATTGCCCGTAGGCCAGCACCGCCCGGGCGATCTCCTGGCGGAACGCCATCCGGTCCGCCCCTGCACGGTCCACGCCGCTCGTGCCTCCCATGCCGGCCGCGACCTGGCGGCCCATGCGCCAGCGTCGCCGCCCGCCGCTGGCGCGGCAAGGGACCGAACGGTCCGTTCGGGCAGCCCATCGGACCTGCCCTGGACTACCATCGGCCGGTGGCCACGCGCGGTGCGCCGGCGGGTGCCGGCAGTGACGGGGGCCGGCCGACGGACGATGCGGCTGGTCGCGGCGGGCGTCGTCTCATCCGGACCGTCGTCGTCTCGCTCCTGTCGCTCGGGACGGCGACCATCGCCGCGGCCGTCCTGCGCCGCTGGGCGGGCATCCCCGACCCCTCGGCCGTCTATCTCCTGGCGGTCGTCGGCGCCGCGATCGTCGGCGGGACCTGGCCCGCCGTCGCCACTTCCCTCGCCGCGTTCCTGGCCTACGACTTCCTGTTCGTCCGCCCGTTCTACACGTTCGCCGTCGCCGCCCCCGAGGAATGGCTGCACCTGCTGCTCTTCCTCGTCGTCGCCCTCGTCATCGGCCGCCTGACCGCGCTCCAGGCGGAGCGGGCCGAGGAGGCCGAGCGCCGGGCCGCCGAGGCGCGCAGCCTGTTCTCGATCAGCCGTGAGCTCGCGGTCGCCGGCGGGGCGATGGAGGCCGCCCCGCGGCTGTGCGAGCAGCTGGCCCGCGAAGCCGAGTTCGAGCGCGTCTGGCTCGCCCTCGGCCCGGGTCTCGCCGAGGAGCGGGTGGTCGCGGACACCGAAGCGGGGCGGCCCGTCCCCCCGAGCACCCCCCGCTGGCTGCTGCGCAGCGCCGCAGCGGACCCGTTGCCCGGCTGGGTCCGCGTCCACGATCCAGCAGCCCGGCCCTCGCGGAGCGACGTCCGGCGGGCCGATGCCGAGGTGTTCCGCGTCCCGCTCGAAGCCGCGGGGGAGACCGTCGGCTCGCTGTGGGGCGCCCGGCGTCACGGTGCGCCGCTGCCGGGCCGCTCCCATTCGCGGCTGATGGCCGCCGTCGCCGACCAGCTGGGCCAGGCCGTCCGCCGTGACCGGCTTGCCGCGGAGCTCACCGCCGCCGAGGTGGCCCGCCAGGGAGACGCCCTCAAGACCGCGCTCCTCGACTCGGTCTCCCACGACCTGCGGACCCCGCTGGCCGGCATCCGGGCCGCCGCGGGCAGCCTGCTCGACGCCGAGGCGGCGGTGGGCCCGAGCGAGGTCCGCGAGCTGGCGGCCTCGATCGACGCCGAGGCCGCCCGGCTCGGGCGGCTCGTCCGGGACCTGCTCGACCTGAGCCGCATCGAGGCGGGCAGCCTGCGTCCCCGGCTCGAGCCGTACGAGCTGGTCGACCTGGTCGAGCCGGTCGCCGAGCGCCTCCGGCCCGTATTGGGCGACCTTCGGCTCGACCTGGACCTGCCGGCCGAGCTGCCGCCCGTCATCGTCGACGCGACGTTCGCCGACGAGATCGTCACCAACCTCCTCGAGAACGCGGCGCGCTATGCCCCGGGCGGTCGGGCTCGCGTCGGCGCGGCCGTGGTCCCTGGCGCGCGGGCCGCGGCCGGCGCCGTCGAGCTCGTCGTCGAGGACGATGGGCCCGGGGTCCCCCCCGGCGCCTTCGACCGCATCTTCGACAAGTTCTACCGAGTCCCGGTGGACGGGCGCGTGCGGGCCGCCGGCGCGCCGGTGATCGACGTCGCCGGGGCGCGTTCCGCGCGGCCCGCGACCGGACCTCGGGTCGGGATGGGCGTCGGCCTCGCCGTCGTCCGCGGCCTGGCGCTGGCGATGGGCGGCTCGGTCCGGGCTGAGGCGAGTCGCCTCGGCGGCCTGGCCGTGGTCGTCACCCTGCCAGCGGCCGGTCCCGCCCCGGCGGAGACGTCCTCGGCCGCTGGATCGGTCGACGCGACGGGCGTCACCGGGCGCTAGCCGATGGCCGACGCGACGCGCGTGCTCCTCGTCGAGGACGACGACGCGGCCCGCCATGCGATCGCAGCCAACCTCCGCGGCCGCGGCCATCACGTCGACGAGGCGAGCGACGGGCGCGAGGCAGTCCGGCTCTGGGACGGCGCCCGACCGGACCTCATCCTGCTCGACCTGGGCCTGCCCGACTTCGACGGCCTGGCGGTGATCCGGCACGTCCGGCGCGAGGCGACGACGCCCATCGTCGTGCTCTCAGCGCGCGGGCGCGAGGAGGACCGCGTCCGAGCACTGGACGCGGGCGCCGACGACTACCTGACCAAGCCGTTCGGCCTGTCCGAGCTCCACGCGCGGATGCGGGCGGTGCTGCGGCGGGCCGCGGGTCCCGAGGCCGACCAGGCGGGCGTCGTCCGGCTCGGCCCGATCGGCCTCGACGTCGCCCGGCGCGAGGTCCGCGTCGATGGCACGCTCGTCGAGTTGACCCCCCGGGAGTACGAGCTGCTCAAGGTCCTGCTCACCCGCCAGGGTCGGGTCGTCACGTCCGGCGCGCTGCTTCGGGCCGTGTGGGGCAGCGGCTACGTCGACGAGGCGCACTACCTCCACGTCTACGTCAGCCGGCTCCGGCGGAAGCTGAGCGCGGCGGATCCGGCGGCGGCCGCCGGACGCCTCATCGTCGCCGAGCCGGGGGTGGGCTATCGGATCGTCGCCGACGCGGCGTCCTGACGCGCCTGGCGCGGCCGCTGCCGCAGCTCCGGGGCCGCCGGATCAGGCGTCCCGACGGTACGGCAGGTCCAGGACCACGACGTCCTCGCGACCGACAAGCGCCGTCCGGAGCCGTCGCATGTGCTGGTTGTAGAGCAGCCGCTCCCACCAGTGGCGGGGCAGGTGCTCCGGCAGCAGGACGATCGTCACCATGTCCGGGTCCTCCGCCGCCGAGACCTCGAGGTACCGGACGAACGGGTTGATGAGCGTCCGGTAGGGCGACTCCACGATGACGACGTGGACGTTGGGGAGCTGCCGCTCGACGCGGGCCCGGAACGCGTCGCCCTCCTCCGGGTCCGCCGTGACATGGACGACATCGACCTCGTGGCCCATCGTCAGGCCGACCTTGACGGCCCGCACGACCGAGCGGTCGAGCCGGGGCGCCGCCACCACGACCCGCTGGCGACGGTGCGGCGGCCGGATGATGACGTTGGAGCGGACCTCGAGGCCCGCCGCCTCGGCCGCGTACTCGCGATGGACGAACAGCATCGCCACCACGAGCAGCGGCACGATGATCAGGACGATCCACGCGCCGAGGGCGAACTTGGCGATGGCGAAGATGACCGTGACGATCGCCGTCGCCGTCGCGCCGATGCCGTTGATGACGGCGCTGCGCCGCCACCCTGCTCCGCGCTCGGCCAGCCAGTGGCGGACCATGCCCGCCTGCGACAGGGTGAACGAGGTGAAGACGCCGATGGCGTACAGCGGGATGAGGGCGTTGACGTTGCCCTCGAAGACCACGACCAGGAGGATCGAGACCGCGGCCAGGACGACGATCCCCGCGTTGAAGGCGAGGCGCTCGCCCCGGTAGGCGAACTGGCGGGGGAAGAAGCCGTCCCGGGCGAGGATCGAGGAGAGCCTCGGGAAGTCGGCGAAGCTCGTGTTCGCCGCCAGCACGAGGATGCCCATCGTCGCGAACTGGAGGACGTAGTAGAGCGGGCCGTAGCCGACCGTCGAGCGGCCGATCTGGCTGAGCACCGACTCGCCCGAGGCGGCCGGCGTCGCCCCGCTGACGAGGGCCAGGAAGCTCGTCCCCAGGTACATCGTGCCGAGCAGGACCGACATCAGGAGCATCGTCCGCTGGGCGTTCTTCCACTCCGGCGGCTTGAAGGCGGGGACGCCGTTGGCGACCGCCTCCGTCCCCGTCATGGCCGAGGCGCCGTCGGCGAAGGCCCGCGCGAGCAGCAGCGCGCCGAAGGCCTCGACCGGCACGTGGGCCGGTGTCACGCCCGTCACGTGGGGCGGCGCGCCCAGCAGCGTCCGGATGATGCCCGTCCCCAGGACCAGGAGCATCGAGGCCAGGAAGAGGTACGTCGGCAGGGCGAAGATCGTGCCGCTCTCCCGCATCCCGCGCAGGTTCACCGTCATCACGGCGAGGATGCTGACGACGATGAGCGGCACGGCGAACGGGGCGAGGACCGGGATGGCCGAGTAGAGCGCCTGGACACCGCTCGAGACGCTGACCGACACCGTCAGCACGTAGTCGGTCAGCAGCGCTGCGGCGGCGACGAGCCCGGGCAGGACCCCGAGGTTGGCGTGGGCCACGATGTAGCTGCCGCCGCCGTTGGGATAGGCCCGGATCGTCTGTCGGTAGCTGAAGGTGACGATGAAGAGCAGGGCGACGATGAGGACCGCGATCGGCAGGAGGAGGTGGAAGTAGAGCGAGCCGGCCGCCAGGAGGGTGAACAGGCTCGCCTCGCTGGCATAGGCGACCGAGGACATGACGTCGCTGGAGAAGACGGGCAGAGCCTTCCAGACGGGCAGGCGTTCGGCCAGCTCGGCCTCGGAGGGGATGGGGACGCCGAACAGCGTCCGGCGGACGCGGAACAGGCCCCGCTCGAGCGTCCCGCTCGGCTCCTCGACGGCGAGCTTCGCCGCGAGCCTGCCCGGTGCGGTGTAGCGGAAGTAGCGGGCGTGCGGTCGGTCGACGACGACCCGCCGGTCGCCCAGCTTCCGGCCGCGCAGCGGTGATGGTTCGGCCACGCTACTCCTCGTCCGGACCGACGAGCAGCTCGAGCCCCTCGTCCGTCGCCGATCGGACCGCGACGATGCGGACGCCGCGGCGCTCCGCGACGGCCGCGACCTGGCTGAGCGCGCCCGGCCACGGCCTGAGCCCCACGATCCGGACCGTCCGGCTGATGCCCGCCTCCACGAGCGCCGCCGCGGCCTCGACGTCCACGAGCCCTGGGCCGAGGTGGCGGTCGCGGATCGCGGGGACGACGTCCGGAGCTGCCTCCGGCGCGTCCGCGACCGCCTCGGCGGGACTGTCGATGGTGCTCGGCGCCGCCTCGGGAGCGGGGTCCTGGAGCTCGCCGTCCAGCGGCCGAGGTCCGGCCGGTCGACGCTCGCGAGGAGCGACCGGCGCCACGGGCGCGGCGAGCCGGAGCGCGTCGAGGAAGCTCATGGGCCCACCCTAGGCCGGGCCGCCAAGAGGCCGGCGCTCCGGCGGACCGGCGACCCCTCAACAGCGGCTCAACACCGCTGGCCATGGGGGCTCGATCGGCCGGTCACCCGCGCAGCGCGGCGGCGGCGGCCAGAGCCCGGCCCCCGCGGCGGATCAGTCGCCGACGGCCGCGCGGAGGGCTCGATCGAGGTCGGCCCAGAGGTCCTCGACGTCCTCGAGGCCGACCGACATCCGGCAGAGCGTGGGCCCGACGAGGGCGGCGTCGCCGGCGTACCGCGCCCGCCGCTCGATGAGCGATTCCACGCCACCGAGGCTGGTGGCGTGGGTCAGCAGACGCAGCGCCGCCAGGAACGCCTCGGTCTGCTCGACCGTCCCCGCGACCTCGAAGGAGAGCATCGGACCGGCGCCGCGCGGGAGCACGCGTCCCGCGCGCTCGTGCTCGGCGTCGCCGGCCAGACCGGGGTAATGGACGGCCGAGACGTGCGGATGCGTCGCCAGGCGGCCGGCGAGCTCCGTCGCCGAGGCTTCGGCCCGATCGAGCCGGACGGCGAGCGTGCGCAGGCCCCGCAGCGCGAGGAAGGCCTCCAGCGCCCCGGGGATCGAGCCGTGGTCGTGGCGGTACGCCGTCAGGAAGTCGGCGTGGGCCGCGCTCCGGCAGACAGCGGCGCCGAGCAGCAGGTCCGAGTGGCCGCCGATGAACTTGGTCGCCGAATGCAGGACGATGTCGGCGCCGAGCTCGAGCGGGCGCTGGCGGAGCGGCGTGGCGAACGTCGCGTCGACGACGGTCAGCGCCCCGCGCTCCCGGGCGCCGGCCGCGATGGCGGGGACGTCCGCGACGACGATGAGCGGGTTGGCGATCGACTCGACCCAGACCATACTCGCGCCCTCCGCCGCGGCGAGGATGGCGGCCGTGTCGTCGGTCGGCGCGAGACGCAGCTGGAGCCGGCCCTGCGTCCCCATCCGCTCGAGGACGTTCCGCACGCCGTAGTACGTCACCGACGAGAGCACGACGCTGCCGCCGTTCGGCACGAGGGCGGCGATCGCGGTCGCCGCGGCGAGGCCCGACGCGAAGGTGACGGCGGTGCCGCCGTCCAGCGCGCCGAGCGCGGCCTCGAGCGCGGCCCAGCCGGCGTTGCCGTCCCGGCCGTACTCGACGCGGGCGTCGTGGACGTAGGTCGAGCTCAGGGCGATCGGCGGGTTCATGGCCGCTCCGGCGACACGGGCGGGCCGGCCAGCCTGGACCGCGACCGTCTCGGCGGTCCAGTCGGGATCGAGCGGCAGGACCGCAGGCGCGACGGGCTCGGTCATGCGTCTGCTCCTCCTCGGGCTGCCATGCGCCGGCGTACCTGCTGCGCCGCGCCGCCGTCGTGCGGCTGTCCGCGTGCGTCGAGGCGGGCGGCGATCCGCCGGCGGAACTCCACGGACTTGTGGTCGTCGAACTTGAACTTCGCGACGATCTCGACGATCTCGAGTCGAAGGCCGCGGATGCCGGGCAGCAGCGGACCGTAGGGCGGCTCGTCGACCGCGACGGCTGCGTGCCCGCCCTCGGGCTGAGCGTGGGCCAGCTGGGCCCGCAGGATCGCCGTCTTGCCCTCCGGGTCGTCGACGACGTGCGGGACGCAGGTGAACTGGACGGCAGCGTAGTAGCTGGTCGGGACGCCGCTCTCCGCGGGGCTGCCGGCGGCGCCGCGCCAGGTGCTCGGCAGGTAGGCGTAGTCGTCGACGATCGCGAAGCGGACGCGACGGGCGCGCTCGATGTGCGGCCAGCCCGGGTTCGGCGCGGCGAGGTGCAGCAGGAGCGTGTGGCCGTCGATCGCGACGTGGGCGGGCAGGACGATCGGGGCCTCGTCCGGGTCGAGGGCGTTGACGACGAGCTGGCCGAAGGGCGCGGTCGTCCGGAGCCACGTCCGCCACTCGTCGGGGTCCAGCGGCGCATCCCAGGGCCGGATCAGCATGCCCTGTCCCCCGCTCCGTGGGCTCCGTCGTCGATGTCGAAGACCGACCAGCAGAGGTCGTTCCGCAGCCGCTGGTCGTCGAGTACCAGCTCGCGGATCGACGCCGGCAGCTGCTGCCGCTGCCATCGGCACTCGCGGCGAGCGGCATGCTCGGCCGCTCCGTCCGGGGCAGCCGCGCGGATCGCCCTGATGGCGTAGGCCGCGGCCCCGAGCTCGTGCGCCGCGACATGGGCCACGGCGGCCGCCTGGCCGGCCGAGTACGCCGCCCAGCGCGCCGCCCCAGCCAGGTCCCTGGCCGCACCCATCGCGTGGCCCGCCGCGGTGCGGGCCTCGGTCATCGTCACCTCGCCGCGCGCCCACGCCCGACACATGGCGATCGCTCGGCGCGGCCGGGGATCGGCCGGTCGGAGCCGCTCGAAGTGGTCGACCACGTGTTCCGCGCAGTCGGCCGCCCAGACCGCGAGCCGGCGGTGGTCGGCATCCTGCAGCGTCCCGCCACGGCGCTCCGTGACGAAGCGGGGGTCGCGCACCGTCGGCAGGATCACCGTTCCCGACCTCCCCGGGATCTCACGACCGAAGGACGTCGCTGCGTCCGGCGATGCACTTGTCGAGCGACCCCGTCGCCCGGGCTGTGCTCGTGCCCATGCCCGTGGCCCTCCTCGACCGGTAGCGTAGCGGCCGCCCGGGCGACGAACCAGCCGGTCGCATCGAGCCAGCGCTCCAAGATCGGGCGCCGGGAACCGCTCTCAGCTTGGGGAGTCGCCCGCTGCGAGCGAACGGCGCTCACTCCGGATCGCGCACCTCGTCGTCGGGTCCGCGCGACGAGCCGTGGTACCTCGCCCGCGCTTCCGCCTCGCGGGCATCCGCGTCGGCGGCCGCCTGCCGCGCCAGCGGCACCCGACCTCCGTACGTGCCCGCCCGAGCGCGTGCCCGCTGCGCGCATCGCCGCGCGTTCTCGGCCGCCTGCTCGGCCGCGTGGACCGCGGCTTCCGCGAGGGTGACGAGCTGTTCGTTCCCGGCCGCGTCCGCCTCCGCCTCGGCGGCCGCAGCCTCGGCCTCGGCGGCCAGACGCGCCGCGAGTTCCGCCGCACGCGTCGCGTCGCGCCACGCCATGAGCAGATCAGCCACGGTCACGCGGTACTCCTGCATCACCCGAGCCTCGAACCCGCCGGCTCTCGGGAGGGTCGTCCGCCCACGTCCCGGACGATACATCGATGCAACACTTCAGTGCCCGGTCGCATGCCCTCGATCTCGAGCGAGCCCGGGATGTCCGCCTCGATCACGCCCGCAACGCGCTCGGTCACTCCGCGCTGAGATCGCCGCTCCTGTACGTCGACGAGGCTGGTCTCGGGAACGTCGATGGCACGCTGCCTCCCGCTAGCCACCCGGGATCCAGCGGCTTGAAGTCGGTAGCCGGGCACATGCGAGCGGAGCAGCACCAGGCCGGGTCGACCTGTGCTCAGCGCGACGCGCTCGCCGCCGCCTCGACCAGCTGGATCAGGGCGTAGTCGCCGGCCGGATACCCGGGGAGCGTCGGAAGGCACGCGACGTAGAGCTTGTCGTAGACGACCCCGCCGACTCGCCAGACGTGGACGTCCCAGGTGAACGTGCCGCTGCCCAGTTGGTTGTTCCAGCTGTCGACCAGCACCCAAGCCGGGGCTCCTTCGCCGACCTTCGGCGCGTTCGAGTCCGCCATCGTCTTCGCGATGACCGCCGGCGTCGTATCGGCCCGGACGTTCATGTGCATCAGCGAGGTGCCTTCCGCGGCGGGGGTCGGCGCGTAGGTGAGGGCGAGGGTCGCCGGCGCCGCGATCACGGCCGGACCCTCGTAGACGCAGCGAGTCCCGTCGAACGTGACCCGGGCCGAGAATGCGGCCGCCGATGGTGACGACGCCGGTGCCGCGCTCGGCGTGGTGGATGGACCCGGGGTCACACTCGCCATCGAGGTGCCGGTGGGGACCGGCGTCGCGGCACCAGCGGCACCACAACCCGCAAGGACCAGGACTCCGGCGATCAGGACTGCGAGGTACCTCATCGTTTGCGACCTCCGAGTCGCGGGAGCGGATCCGTCCCGGCTACCCCGATCCTCCATCGCGGCGCGATGCTGCCGCTGTGGCCGCGGCGAGTCACGGCTTGCCGGTCGTCACCCGCCGGTCACGGCGCGCCGCTCCGCCCGAGCGCGTCCCAGGCAGCGTCAGCCGCGAAGTCCATCATCGCGGTCGAGCCCGAGGCGGCGATGAAGTAGGACCGCATCTCCAGGTAGGTCGTCACGTCCCCGGCGAACGCCTCGGCCACTGCTGCCGGCACCAGGTCGACGACCCGGACGCGGAAGGTCCCGTTGTCCAGCCCGACCCGCAGCCGCCGACCTTGCTCCGCGGCGATGTCGTCCGCCGGGACGGCAGCCGCGCCGACCGGGAAGATCCCTGCGCCGCCGAGCGAGGCCGCGACAGCGGACTGGAACGGACCGCTCACGAGCGCCTCGACGAACCGCCGGACCTCCGGGCGGTCATGGAGCATGACCACCATGTACAGCCGCCCGAGGACCGGCGTCGGACCCGTCGTTGGCCCGGGGAACCCCACGGCGCCGATCCTCGGCGCGGCGCCGTACGCGAACGTCGGTCGATCGGTCGATGCGCCGCGGTAGAGCCAGCACGCGGGTCCCTGCGACAGCAGCATCGGCAGGGCCGCGTACCGCTCGGCCGTCCGTGCCGCTGACGCGAGGCCCCCAGCGACCGCACCGGGCTTGCCGAGGAGCTCACCGGTCGCCTCGAGGGCAGACCGCACGTCCGCGCTGCCGAAGCGTTCGAGCCCACTCGCCCAGCCGTCGTATCTGGCGAGCCCCTGGGCGTCCAGGAAGAGTCCCTCCACCCAATCCGCCGCCGAACCCGAGGACTGCGCCGCAGCCTCCATGCCCAAGCACCACGGCGTCCTGCCGTCGGCCCTGATCCGATCAGCCAGGGACGTCAGGCTTGTCATCGTGGAGGGGACGGCGTAGCCGCTCGACGCGAACGCCTGCTCCGGATACCAGAGCACGTCCGACAGGGACGCGGCGATCGGCAGGCCGTACTGGCCGACGGCCGCGCCGGACCCCGGGCCGGGCACGCGCCCCAGCCCCAGCGCGTACGCGCCGGCGGCCGCCAGCGCAGTGGTATCCACCCGCCCGGCCAGATCGACCAACCAGCCATCTCGTGCCGCCGCCCGGACGTACGACGGCCGCGACACGATCGCGACGTCGGGCAGATCCCGACCGGCGATCCGTGCCGCGAGGTCGCCGCCCACCGCCGGATCCCACTCGACCGTGACGGCGGCTCCCTTGAGCGACCATTCCATCGCGGTCGAGATGCTCGCGGGCAGCTCGGACAGCACGCGCACGCGCAAGCCCGACCCGCCGCCGGCCCCTGCGAGCGAGGCCGCCGACTGCGTGCCGGCGACGGTGCGCACGAGGAGCGTCCTGCCGTCGGCCGGCGGATCGACCGGCGGGCAGGGCCTGGCCTGGCCGTAGATCCGGCATTCGTCGGGCGTCAGGGCGACGCTCGACCGGAAGCGCCGGATGTACTCGATCCCGAGACGCATCAGGACGTCCGGCGACTCGAGATAGACGCCCCGCGCTCCGTCCGGCGCCGGCCGGATGCCGGTCGGCCCCGCGTCCGCCGGATACGCCACCTGTGCCTCCTGGAGTGCCCAGCCGAGGGCGTCGTAGGCGGCTTCCACCACGTAGCCGCGCCGGGCGGTCGCGTCGGCGGCCTCGAGGGCGAGGAGGATGCTCAGCTGTCGGTTCGTGCCGAGGACCGCGACCGAGCCGGTGGCGAGCTGGCGTGCCCGGGCGACGGCCTCCCCCTCGGCCTCCGCCTGTCGCGCGCCGATCAACGCCGCCGACAGCCCGCCGGCCAGTACGAGCCCGAGCACGAAGACGGCGGCGAGGAACGTCCGT
>DASVYJ010000081.1:0-18192 GCA_036392215.1 Candidatus Limnocylindrales bacterium
TCGAGGGACATCAGGTTCGCGAGGGCCAGGTTGGCGCCCGGGTCGTCGGCGGGGGCGGCCTCCGCGTCGAAGGCGTCCACGGCGGCGCGGGCACGTTCGAGCGCGGCATCGACGCGACCGCTCTGGAGCTCGGTCCGGGACAGGACGATCTCGAACCAGGGGTTCGGGGCGTCCGGCGGGAAGCGCCGGACGTAGGACTCGGCGAGGACGAACTCGCCGCTGCCCATGATCGACGGCGTCGACGTGGCGAGGACGCGGTGGAGGTCCGCGACGTCGCCGGCGGCGGCGTAGTGGTGGGCGGCGAGCCGCCACGTCCGGCTCTCGCCGAAGCGGGCGACGGCCCGATGCAGCCCGGCTACCGCGGTGTCGCCGACCTGGCGCCGCAGTCGTGCCTCCAGGAAGTCGCGGACGAGCGGGTGGTAGCGCTGGGAGTAGCGGGTCGCCTCGCCGCGTCGCGAGAGGAGCCCGAGGGCCTCGCAGGCGTCGATCAGCTCGCGGCCCCGCGGCAGGGGGAAGCCGGCGGCGACCTGGGTGAGCTCCGGGTCGACGACCTGCAGCAGCGACGTCTTCATGAGGAACTGCTGCGTCTCGTCGTCCAGCTCGCCGACGACCTCCTCCGCCAGGAAGTCGTACAGCTCCGACTGGGCGCCGGTCAGGTTCCGCACGAACTCTCGGATCTGCGCCGCGCTGCGGTTCCGGACCGCGGTCTGGACGAGCTGCAGCGAGGCGACCCAGCCCTCCGTCCGGCGGTGGAGGTCGGCGATGACATCCGGCTCGAGCGGCTGGCGGTACGTCTCCCGGAAGAGGCGCTCGGTCTCCTGCTCGTCGAAGCGCAGGTCGTCCGCCGTCAGCTCGGCCAGCTCGCCGAGCGCGCGGAGCCGCGCGACGGCGATCCGCGGCCGCCGACGGGTGAGGAAGACGAAGCTGAGCCGCTCGGGCGCGCGGGCCACCAGGTCCTGGACGAGGGCCTGCACGTCCGGCACGTCGTCGACGAGGTAGAAGTCGTCGAGGACGATGGCCGTGGGGGCGTCCCCGAGGGTCGCCAGCTCGGCCACGAAACTCTTCGTCGCGGCCTCGCGACTGATGCCGCCGGCGCTGACCTCGCCGAGCAGGGCGGCGGTCTTCGGGGCGAACGCGGGATCGGCCTCGCGGCCCGCCGCGACGAGGTAGTTGAGGACGCTGAACCAGTCGCGGTCCTCCTCGTCCAGTCGGTACCAGAGGGTCCGCACGCGGGTCCGGCGGGCGAAGTCCGCCAGCAGGGTCGTCTTGCCGTAGCCGGCCTCGGCCACGGCCATGACCACGCGGCGGTGGATCTTCACGTCCAGCCAGTCGAGCAGCCGCTCGCGCTGGAGGGTCTGCTCGCGGAGCGGCGGACGCTGGACCTTGGTGACCTGGATCGGGAACCGGTTCACGTACTCGGCGTCGAGCGGGCGCGGGGTCGACTGCCCGTTCGACGGCAGGCCTGGGCCGACCGGTACCCGGGCCCGCTCCTCGCCAAGACGAGGGGGCCGCAGCGGCGCCCCGAACGATAGGGAGCGCACGAGCGGGGTGTCAACGGGCGGGCGGGTCGTCCCGGCGAGGATCGACGGGAGCTCCAGCGAGGCCATGGCCGGCATGGTGCAGCCGGCCGCTCATCTCCCGCTTAGCTGCGACCGCTGGCGCCAGCTCACCGTTCGGCGGCTTCGGGCGGCTCCGCCGACCCGCTATTCCTCGTACTCGAACGAGATCTTGAGGTCCACGCGGTACTCGACGATCTCGCCGTTCTCCACCTGGGCGGTCGACTTCACGACCTCCACGCTGCGGATGTTGCGCACGGTCCGGGCCGCCGTCGCGACCGCCCGCCGTGCGGCATCGCTCCAGGAGCGGGGGCTCGTCCCCACCATCTCGCGGACGATCAGCACTCCCATCCTCTCCTCCCGCTGTCGCTCGCCGGACTGCGCGCGTCTGCCTCGCAGTCTAGGCCGGCGGAGCGCCCGGACATGACGAGGCCGGCCCGGAGGCCGGCCTCGTTCCGATCCGAGTCTGGCGGGGTCGGCTCGGCGGGTCAGGCCGAGGGTTCGACACCCGAGGTCAGACTGTCGCCGCGCTCGGCGCAGGCTTGACCTTCTCGAAGCAGGAGGAGCAGAAGACCGGCCGGTCGTTTCGGGGTGCGAATGGAACGATGGCCTGTCCTCCACATTGGGCGCAGACGGCGGCGTGGAACTCGCGCGGGCCCCCGGTGGCGCGTGTCCGCTTGGCGACCGCTCTGCAGGCGGGGCAGCGCTGGGGATCGTTCTGCAGCCCCTTGCTCGCGAAGAATGCTTGCTCGCCGGCCGAGAAGACGAATCCCTCCCCGCATTCACGGCAGTTGAGCGTGCGATCCTGGAACACCCTTCCTGTGACTCCTCCTGACTGCTCGGGACGCGCGGTTCTCCAGCCGGGCGCAGGAGTCAAGACCGAAACGAGCGGAGGCCAGGGTGGAACGCCGCTCGACACCAGCTCGGCCCTGGGTGCCGGAGACCCTAGGCTGCGAGGATACGCGGAGCGTCAAGCCGTGCGGCAAGTAATCGTTCCGCAGGACGCGTGCCGCCACGGATATCGTCGCGCGGGTCGCCCTGCCGTTGCGGCAGCCGGGCCGGGCCTAGCTGGCGAGCTCGGCGTAGCGATCCCCGGCGTACCCCACGAAGCGGGTCTGGCTCTTCTTGAACCAGAGCTTGATCTCGCCGGTGGGGCCGTTGCGATGCTTGGCCAGGCGGAGGTTGATGACCTCGCCGTCCGTCGCCGCGTCGTCGGCTCCGCGCTCCTTCTCGCGCCACAGGAAGAGGACGAGGTCAGCATCCTGCTCGATGGCGCCGGACTCGCGCAGGTCCGACAGGCGCGGCTCGCGCGACTCGCGCATCTCGGGTTGGCGCGAGAGCTGCGAGAGGGCGATGACGGGCAGCCTGAGCTCTCGAGCGAGGGCCTTGAGGCCGCGCGAGATCTCCGAGACCTCCTGGACGCGATTGGCGTCCTTGCTCGAGCCCGGGGCCTGCATGAGCTGCAGGTAGTCGACGATGACGAGGTCGAGGCCGCGCTCGGCCTGCAGCCGGCGCGCCTTGGTGCGCAGCTCCATCGTCGAGATGTTCGGGGTGTCGTCGATATAGAGCGAGGCCTCCGAGAGGGCGTTCATGGCCGGGGCGATGCGGGCGAAGTCGAGCTCCTCGAGGAAGCCCGTCCGAAGGCGCTGGGAATCGATGTTCGAGACGCTCGAGAGGAGGCGCAGGACGAGCTGCTCCTTGCTCATCTCGAGGCTGAAGACCCCGACCGTCTTCTTCTCGGTCACCGCGGCGTGCTCGGCGATGTTGAGGGCGAGGCTCGTCTTGCCCACGCTCGGCCGGGCGGCCAGGACGACGAGGTCGCTCTTCTGGAAACCGGTCGTCAGGTTGTCCAGGTCCGTGAAGCCCGAGGCGACGCCGCTGATCTCGCCGCGATGCTCGTGGAGATAGTCGAGCCGGTCGTAGGCCTCGTGGAGGAGGTCGCGGAGGCGGCTGAAGCCGGTCTCGACGCGCCGCTGGCTGACGGAGAACAGCTCGGCCTCGGCGCGGTCGACGGCCTCCTGGACATCCGCCCCGTCCTCGTAGCCGATCCCCGCGATCCGGCCCGCGGCGCCGATGAGGTTCCGCAGGAGCGCCTTGCGCTCGACGATGCGGGCGTACTGGACCGCGTGGACCGCTGTCGGCGTCTGGTTGCCGAGCGTCGAGAGGTAGGCCCGCCCCCCGACCGCCTCCAGGTCGCCATTGCGCTCGAGGCCCTCGGAGACCGTCACCAGGTCGATCGGCTCCCGGCGCTCGAAGAGGTCGAGCATGACCGCGAAGATCCGGGCGTTGGCCTGGCGGTAGAAGTCGTCCGGCCGGAGGAACTCGGCGACCTCGATGATCGCATCGCGGTCGATGAGGACGGCGCCGAGGACGGATTCCTCGGCCTCGATGCTCTGGGGCGGCAGGCGGTCGATCACGGCGAGCGCGGACTCCGGGTGCGGCGGATGACGGACGGAGCGTGCGCCGATGACGCCCACGCGGGAAGCGCCTTATGCACGAACCGCGTCCACCAAACGGCGCCGCCCTGTTGGCGACCTGTGGACGAGCGGTGGACGGTCAATCGAGGCGGCGGATGACCCCGATGAGCTTGCCCTGGATGCGGACGTCGTCGTAGAGCATCGGCTGGTAGGCCCTGTTGGCGGCCTCGAGGCGGACGCGGTTGCGCTCCTTGAAGAAGCGCTTCAGGGTGACGGCGTTCTCCTCCACCTGGGCGACGACGATGTCGCCATCCCGGGCGGTCTGCTGGGGGCGGATGACGACGAAGTCGCCGTCCGCGATGTGGGCCTCGATCATCGA
This sequence comes from Candidatus Limnocylindrales bacterium, assembly GCA_036392215.1. Taxonomy (GTDB): domain Bacteria; phylum Chloroflexota; class Limnocylindria; order Limnocylindrales; family CSP1-4; genus JAJYJO01. The sequence goes on from DASVYJ010000081.1 coordinate 4,353, forward strand.
ATCCCCCCGCACCCGGAGGACGTAGGCGTCCCCGCTCGGCGCCAGGAGGTCCGGCACGGGCAGGCTCTCCGAGGCGTCCTGGTAGGCCTCGATGGGGCCGCCGGCGGCGATCTCGCCGACGATCGGCAGGACGTGGGCCTCGGCGGCGGCCGACTGGGGCACGAGCTCGCTCGACAGCCCGAGACGGAGGGCGGCCTGGGGCGTGAGCCGGATGGCCCGCGACTGGGCGGCGCCGCGCTCGAGGAAGCCCTCGTGCTCGAGCGCCTGGAGGTGGTGATGGACGGCCGAGGTGGAGGCGAGGCCGACCGCCCGGGCGATCTCGCGGACGGACGGCGGATAGCCGCGAGCCCGGAGCGTGGCGGCGATATGGTCCAGGATCTTGCGCTTGCGTTCCGCGTCGTGCTTGGTCACCTGGCCCTCCTCTCTGTCCGAGCAGTCTAGAGAACGGACGTTCGATTGTCAATGGTGGGCCTGCCGCGGGGCTACGGGATGCCAGCGCGCGGCGCGAGGCGCGGGCGATGGATGACACGAGCGATGGGGCGCGGGGCTGGTAGACTCGGGGCCCCCCCGGGGCGGCGCCGGCGTCGCGGCGTGTCCGGCGGGCAGCACGAGGACGAGCTGACAGGCATGCCACGCCGGGCCGACGAGCGGCCATCGAACGAGCGGACCGACGAGCGTCGCGGGAAGCGCCGCGGCGGGCTGCGGCGGAGCCTCGGCTGGCTCGCGTTCCTGCCCGTCGCGAGCCGGGTCCCGACGTACAGCCGGCTCGTCTGGGCGCTCGTCCGCGACGAGCGGATCCCCACCAGCCGCAAGGCCCTCCTGCTCGGGGCGGCCGGCTACCTGCTGGCGGGGCGGGACCTCATCCCGGATGACATCCCGGTCCTGGGCGGCCTGGACGACCTCGCGGTCGTGGTCCTCGCCGTGGACATCTTCCTGGAGGGCGTGCCCGAGGCCATCATCGCCGAGCAGCTCGACGAGCTCGGCATCGACCGCCAGGCCTTCGACCGCGACATGGCGCAGATCCGCCGGCTCACTCCCGGTCCGCTCCGCCGGGTGCTCCGCCGCCTGCCGCTGGCCGTCGACGCGGCCGGCCGGGTGGTCCACTGGAGCGGCGTCGGCCCGCGCCTCAGAGGATGGATCGACAAGGAGGATCCCTACGCGTGAAGGTCATCCTGACCGCCGACGTCGCCGCGCTCGGCAAGAGCGGCGAGATGAAGGACGTCGCCGACGGCTACGCCCGCAACTTCCTGATCGCCCGCAAGCTGGCCGTCCCCGCCGCCGGCGGCGCCTACCGGGCCTGGCAGCACGACATCGCCAGCCGCGAGGAGAAGCGCAAGCGCGAGCGTGAGGAAGCGGAGATCGCCGCGACGCGCATCGCCAGCACGACCCTGACGATGGGCGTGAAGGTCGGCGAGGCCGGCAAGCTCTACGGCTCCATCACCGCCAAGGACATCGCCGACGCACTCGGCCGGCGGGGCATCACCATCGACCGTCACAAGGTGGACCTGGCCGAGCCGCTCAAGACGCTCGGCACCTACAAGGTCGCGGTGAAGGTCTTCCCGGGGATGACCCCCGAGGTGACGATCGTCGTCGAGCCGAAGGGCTAGGCCCGGGGCGCCTCGCCTGACGCCTCAGGGGGCCTCACCCGACGCCTCAGGCGGCGGGCCGCCGGCATCGTCCCGCCGGGCGAGCCAGGCGGGGCGCCAGCGTCGCCGTCGCGGCCCGGTTCGAAGCGCCCAGGCGAGGGCCGCCGCCGCGGCGAGGATCCCGACCGCCGCACCCAGGACGACCTCGCGCGGCCGCAACTCGGCCACCACGCGGTGGCTTCCCGCGGCCACCGGGATGAGCTGGCCGGCCAGGGCCCGGTAGGGGACCACGCCGCGCCCGTCGACCGTCACCTCCCAGTCCGGCCACCAGGCCCGGTCGATCCAGACATAGCCCGGCCCGTCCGCCGTGACGTCGATCGTCGAGGTCGTGTCGCTCCAGCCGACGATGCGGGCGTGGCGGGCGCTGGCGGCCATGGCGGCGGCGTCCACCGAGACGTCGGTCGGCTGGAGGGCCGGCAGCGGGCCCGCGGGCTGTTCGGGCAGGCCGCCGGGCGCGGCGGGCACGACCGAGGCCGGCACCCAGTAGGGCGGCACGAGCGCACCCTGCTCGTGGCAGACGTAGGCGTCCGGGCCGCTGACGCGGACGACGAGCTGGCCCGGGCAGGGTCGGCCGAACGTCACGACCGTGTCCACCCCGAGGGCGCGCCGGACGGCCGCCGCGTCCGCGCCGTCGCGGGCGGCGGCCAGCACCCGGTCCGAGGCGAGCAGGTCGAGCGAGCTGAACATCTCGAGGTCGGCGACGCCGGCCGCGGCGAGCTGGTCCGGCATGCCCTCGTACCAGCCGGGTCGGTCGAGCGTCACGAGGCGGTGGGGGGCCTCGATCCGCAGCGTCTCGACGAACCGCGTCTCGGCACTGCTGAAGGAGGACTCGTCCCGGACGAGGTTGGCCTGCGGCGAGAAGGCGAGGAGCGGCCAGGCGACGAGGCCGACGAGGAGGGCCGCGGCGAGCCGACGCGGCCGGGCGCGGGCGATCAGGGCGACGGCGGCCACCCCGACGCCCGCTTCGACGAGCGCGGGCAGGGGTGACGACAGGGCGGCCACGGCCAGCTGGCGGGAGCGCTCCGCGCCGCCCGGATCGAGGTGCGACGAGGCGGCCCGCAGCAGATCGCCGAACAGGCCCGGCGCCGCGACCGCGAGCACCAGGACGCCGCCGTAACCGACGACGAGGACGGCCACCGCGCCTCCGGCGAGCAGCACGGGGAGCGACGCGGTCGCGCGGGCGCGCGGCGACCCCGGAGGCGCGGGCCGATCGCCGGCAGCCGACAGGCCGCCTCGGCCGAGGCGGCCGAGCCCCACGGCGGCCAGGACGCCGGCGATGAGCGCCACGACGAGGTACGAGCGGACGGGGGAGCGGAGCCCGTCGAGGACTGGCAGCGCCTCCCAGAAGGCCGGCCGGAACGCGGCCACGACGGGGAGCGCCAGCATCACCGCACCGACGAGGAGCCAGGGCCGTGCCCGTCGCGCCGCCACGCCGGCGGCCGCCAGGGCGACGACCGCCAGGCCGACGTAGGCGCCCGCCTCGAGCAGAGCGAACACCCCGTCGGGGTACCACGTCGTCGCCGTGTCCCAGCCGCCCGCGCCGCCTCGCACGAACACGTTCGCGAAGCCGAGCCCGAGCGGATCGAACGGCGTGGCCGCGCTGGTGAACAGGTCGTCGGCCGACAGGCCGGCGCTGCGCACCGAGAGGCCGGTGAGCATGGCGGTCGGCACGAGCTGGGCCGAGCCGACGAGGAGGCCGAGGCCCGCGAAGCCGACGATGCGCCGCACGACCGCCGGCCGCGGATCGACGGCGACCAGCAGCACGGCCGCCGCGAGCCCCGTCAGGAGCCACGTGTTCGGGTGGCCGGCGAGGGCCTGGGCGCCCCAGGCGAGGCCCGCGCCGACGAGGCCCAGCCGCGTCGGCCGGGGACGTCGGGCGAGCGGCAGGAGGACCCAGGGCAGCCAGGCGTAGGCCGCCACGAGGTTCGTCCACTCGAGCTTCGTGACGATGGCCCCGCCGAGGACCGCCACCAGGCAGGCCACCGTCGCGCCGGCCCGCGAGCCGCTGACGCGGAGCGCCAGGAGGCCAGCGCCCGTCCCGGCCAGCACGAGATGGCCGATCCGGGCCAGGTCGAGCGCGAGCAGCGGCGGCAGCAGGTAGAGGAGCCAGTTCGGCGGGTAGAAGGCTCCCGCCTGGCCCTCGGCGTAGAGCGGGAAGCCGAGGCCCAGGTCGTCGTTCCAGAGCGGCAGCCGGACGTGCGTGATGGCGTGGTGGAAGAAGACCGCCAGCGGGTAGTCGATCTTGGGCAGGTCGAGGTTCCACAGCCAGGGCCCGCCGGGCCCGGCGAAGCGGTCGGCGACCAGTGCCGCGGCGACCGCGACCAGCACGAGCAGGAGCCGGGCCGCGCGCGGCGACGGGGCGTGGCGGCGCCAGCGGGACAGGCTCCGCGCGGACGCCTCGCGGACGGATGCCGCCAGGGTCGCGGCCCGTTCGACACGCCCGCTCACGCCGCGCACGCGGTCACGCCCACCAGTCGAAGTAGGTCGCCCCCATGCCCCACAGGTTGACCAGGAACCCGAGCGCGACGGCCAGGCCGGCCTCGAACCCCAGCCGGCCGCCGAGGCCCCGGACGGTGAGCAGGAGCAGGAAGGGGTAGACGTCCTGGGCGTAGCGGAAGCCGAACTGCGCCCCGCCGGGGTCCGCGTGGAGGAGCGTCGGCACCAGCACCAGCAGGACCGTGAGCCAGGCCCCGACGGTGCACCAGTCCGCTGTCCGGCTGCGGATCGACCAGAGGAAGAGCGGCGTCGTGAGGACGATGCTCAGGCCGCCCAGCAGCCGGGGCTGGATCCAGGGGAACGAGCCGACCTGCACCGGGGCGGTCAGGAACATCGCGTACAGCTCGCGGGGCACGTTGTGCAGGCTGAAGAACCCGGCGCGGTACTGGTCCTCCTGGAGCAGGCCCGGGATCAGGGCGTAGCCGTTCTCCAGCGGCGAGCCGAAGCGGGCGAGGTCGTACAGGCCGTAGGCGGCGACGGGCAGGGCGAGGGCCACGCCGAAGGGGACGGCCAGTCGGACGAAGCGCTGGACGGGGACCTCCCCGAGGCGCAGCCGGAGGCCGGGCACGAGGCTCGCGAAGCCGGTCGGTTCGCCCCGCTCCTCGCGGATCGCCCGCTCGGCGAGCGAGGCCACGAAGAACGGCAGGGCGAGGAAGACGGGCAGACGCGACAGCCCGGCCGCCGCGAGGAGGAAGCCGGCGAGCCACGTCCGACCGTCGGCCTGCACGACGCGGATCGCGAGCAGGCTGCAGGCCAGCGCGCAGACGTGGGCGAAGTGCCACGAGGAGCCGGCCTGGGCCGAGTACCAGGTCACCGTCCCGAAGGCGAAGACGAGCCCGGTGAGGTGGGCGAAGCGGCGGCTCACCCCCATCGCCGCGACGACCTGCCAGGCCAGGGCGACGTTCAGGGCGCCCAGCAGGATGGAGATGCGGGCCTGGTCCACGTCGGGTCCGAAGAGGGCGACGAAGGGCAGCACGACGAGGGCCGGCAGTGGCGGATAGACGACGTAGAAGAGGCCGTTCCGCGGGACGAGCTCGTTGAGCCAGGAGGGCGCCTCCGTCAGGCCCAGCCGACCGTGCAGGAAGGCGTCGGCGAGCGGCACGAAGTAGCCGAGGTCGGCTCGCCGGCCGTCGTTGACGAAGGTGAGGACGGCGAAGGAGATGGCGAAGAGGGCGACCGAGGGGCCGAGCCAGTCCCGGCGCTCCATCGTCGTGAGGCGCTCCAGACAGCGCCCCAGGAGGGTGTCGGCGAGGAGGATCTCGCGGACCGACGGCTGGCTCACGCGCACCCCACTGCTGCCTCGGGCCGCCGGCCGTCCCTGCGCCTCGCCGCCCGTCCGGGCGTGCGAGATGATAGCCCGACGGTGTCGCCCACGATCCTCCACGTCGACCTGGACGCCTTCTTCGCGGCCGTCGAGCAGCGCGACCGGCCGGAGCTGCGCGGACGGCCGGTCGTGGTGGGTGGCGGCGGGCCGGGCGACCGCGGCGTGGTCAGCACGGCCTCGTACGAGGCCCGCCGCTTCGGCGTCCACTCGGCGATGCCCCTCCGGACGGCGGGCCGACTCTGTCCCGAGGCGGTCTTCCTGCCCGTCGGCGGCCGCAAGTACCAGGCGGTCAGCCGGCAGGTCATGGCGATCCTGCGGCGCTTCACCCCGCTCGTCGAGCCGGTGTCCATCGACGAGGCGTTCCTCGACGTGACGGGCTCCGCGGCGCTCTTCGGCGACGGGCCGACGATCGCGCGGCGGATCAAGGAGGCGGTCCACGGGGAGACCGAGCTGACGATCTCGGTCGGCGTCGGGAGCTCCAAGCTCGTCGCCAAGGTGGCCTCGGACCTTCGCAAGCCGGACGGCCTCGTCGTCGTGCCCGTCGGTGGCGAAGCCGCCTTCCTCGCGCCGCTGCCGATCTCGCGACTGTGGGGCGTCGGCGAGCGGACCGCCGCGGCGCTCGCCGAGCTCGGCGTCCGCACCATCGGGGAGCTCGCGGCGGTCCCGCCCGAGGTCCTGGTGCGACGGCTCGGACGCCATGGCGGGGACCTCCACGAGCGCGCCCTCGGCATCGACCGCGACCCCGTGGGCGGCGGCGAGGCGGCCAAGTCGGTCAGCCACGAGCACACCTTCGACGTCGACACGGCCGACCGCGAGACCATCGAGCGGACGCTGCTCGCGCTGGCCGAGGGCGTCTCGGGACGGCTGCGGGCTGCTGGGGTGCGGACTGCCACGGTCTCGGTCAAGGTCCGGGACTCGACGTTCCGGACCGTGACGCGGCAGCGGACGCTGGCCGAGCCGACCGACCTGACGGAGCCGATCTGGCGGACGGCGCTCGTCCTGGCGCTCCCGGAGACGCGCGGCATCCGCGTCCGGCTGCTCGGCGTGGCCGCGACGAACCTCTCCGAGCGCGAGCAGCTGACGTTGTTCGCGGCCTCGCCCGACGAGGGCCGCCGACGGCGGGCGGTCGAGGCCGCGGACGCGATCCGCCGACGGTTCGGGGAGCGGGCGGTGACCCGCGGCCGGTTGCTCGGCCGGCGGCTGCCGGCGCCGTTCGAGCGCGACCCTCGCTCGGCGGTCGAGGGTCGCCGCGGGCTGCGGGACAACGCCGCCGCGTCGACGTCGCCCCTGCGGGGCCGTCCCGGCGACGGCACCGTCCACCTCGAGGACGGCTCCGACGAGTGGCCCGACGAGGCCGACGATGCCGGCTCCGACGGCGGGCTCGATGACGCCGACGAGGATCCGGCCGAAGGGCCCGACGAGGGCGGTGACGCGGGCGATGCCGCCTCCGACGGCCGGCTCGACCCCGCGGCGGACCGTTCGTCGCGCCGCCCGCCGGGTCGTGATGCCGGGCCTCGCTGAGTCTCGGCTGGACCCCGCCGCGGGCGTGACAGGCTAGCTGACACGGTGCGTCCCCGAAGATCGGCCCCAGCCGCTTGACATCGAACAGGCGTTCGGTCTAGGGTAGCGGCGGATACGAACAGACGTTCTGTCGCTGCCGTGCCCACGGCGACGGTCTCCGTGGAAGGAGCCGACTCATGGCGATGATCCGAATGGCGCCGATCCCCGTCCGGGTCCGGACCGACTGGTTCGACGGACGACCGCGGGCGGTCACCTGGGCAGACCAGGTCCTGCCCGTGCTCGGCCTGGCCGTCGTGCGGGAGGAGCACGCCGCCTACCGCTCCGCGGTCGGGCCGCGAACTCTGTTCGAGGTCGAGACACCCTCCGCTCGCCTGGCCCTGAGTTACGAGCACCGGACGCGACGGTGGCTCGTGGAGGGCCTGGACGAGGCGCGTCCGGCCGCCTGACCGGCAGCCGGATCCGAGGTCCGGGGGCGGCCGCGCCGGTACCGCGGTCGCCCTCGGACGCCAGGCGCGTGAGCGGGCGAGCAGGGAGCGGGCGAGCCGGCCGGCGGCGGGACGACGAGGAGCGCGGTGCGCGAGGGCCGGGAGCGCGGGCGGGGCGCCACCTACAATCGGGGCGATGCAGCCCTCGACCGAGACCCCGTTCCGCGACCTCACCGTCTCCCAGTTCGTCGAGCGACTCGCCTCGCCCGAGCCGGTCCCTGGGGGCGGCAGCGCGTCGGCGATCGCCGCCGCCCTGGGCGCGGGCCTCGTCAGCATGGTCGCCCAGCTGTCCCGGGGGCGCGAGCGATACGCGGCCTACGAGGCGACGCTGGAGCGCGCCCTCGGCACGGGCGACCGGCTCGCTCGGCGCTTCCCGGAGCTCGCCGACGAGGACGCGGCCGCGTACGCGGCGTTCGCCGCCGCGCTCAAGCTGCCGCGCGAGACGGCCGAGGAACAGGCGGCGCGGCGGGCGGCGCTGCAGGCGGCGGCGCGCGGCGCGGCCGAAGCGCCGCTCGCCTGTGTCGAGGCCTGCCTGGACCTCGCCACGGCCGCCGAGTCGCTGGCCGGACGCAGCAACCGCAACGCGTCGAGCGACGTCGCGGTCGCCGCGCTGCTCGCCCAGGCCGCCGGCCACGGCGCCGCCGCGAACGTGCTCACGAACCTGCCCGCGATCGGGGACGACGAGCTGGGCGACCGCCTGACGCGTCGCGTCGAGGCCCTGCTGCAGGCGATCGACGACCTCGCCGATCGCACCCAGGAGGTCGTCGCGGCGGGCGAGCTGCGGGACGCGGAGCCGGCGTGAGCCGGGCTGTCGCCGGGGACGTGCCGGAGACCGTGACCGGCGACCGGACCACGACGACGACCGCCGAAGCGGAGGCCGCAGCCGCGCTCGCGCCGACCGAGCGGTCGGCCGGCGGCCCGCGCCTCCTCGAAGGCGGGCCGATCGCCGCTCAGATCCGGTCGGGCGTCGGCGAGGACGTCGCCGCGTTCCGCCGCCGCTTCGGCTTCGCCCCCACCCTCGCCGTCGTGCTCGTGGGCCGCGACGCGCCGTCCGCGGTCTACCTCCAGCAGATCCTCCGGACCTGCGAGCGCGTCGGCGTCGAGGGCCGCCTCGTCGAGATCGCGGGCCGCGTCTCGGCCGCCAGCCTGCGCCGCCAGATCGAGGAGCTGAACGACGACCCGCTCGTCGCCGGGATCATCGTCCAGATGCCCCTGCCGAAGCGGATCCCCCTCTCGACCGTCATCGACACGATCGACCCGGCGAAGGACATCGACGGCATCCACCCCTTCAACGCCGGGCTCCTCTCGCTCGGCTACGAGGGCTTCCTGCCGGCCACCGCGCAGGCCGCCGTCGAGATCGTCAAGCGCTCCGGGATCGCCCTCCAGGGCAAACGCGCCGTCGTCGTCGGCCGCTCCAACGTCGTCGGCAAGCCGGCCGCGCTGCTCCTGATGCGCGAGCACGCCACGGTCACGGTCTGCCACTCCCGGACCCGCGATCTCGCCCGGCACACCCGCGAGGCTGAGATCCTCGTCGTCGCCGTCGGCAAGGCCGGCCTCATCCGCGGCGACATGCTCCGGCCGGGCGCCGTCGTCGTGGACGTGGGCATCAACGTCGTCGAGACCGAGCCGGGGTCCGTCCGCCTCGTCGGCGACGTGGACTTCGAATCCGCCCGGGACGTCGTCTCGGCGATCACCCCCGTCCCGGGCGGCGTGGGCCCGATCACCAACGCCCTCCTCCTGACGCACCTCCTGCGGGCCGCGCGCGAGCAGCAGCGGCGGACCCCGACGCCGCTCCGGCGCATCGGCTGAGGCGGCGATGGACACGACGAGGATGCCGTCCGACCTCGAGATCGCCCGGGCCGTCCGACCGCGGCCGATCCTGGAGGTCGCCGCCGAGCTCGGCCTCCGCGACGACGAGGTCGAGCTGTACGGGCCGACGAAGGCCAAGATCCGGTTGGAGGCGATCGACCGCCTGGAGGCGGCCGCGCTGGCGGGGCCAGGGCGGGGCAAGTACGTCGTCGTGACCGCCATCACCCCCACCCCCCTGGGCGAGGGCAAGACGACGACCCTCATCGGGCTCGGCCAGGGCCTCAACAGGATCGGCCGCCGGGCCGCGGTCTGCCTCCGCCAGCCGTCGCTCGGGCCCGTCTTCGGCATCAAGGGCGGGGCTGCCGGCGGCGGCTACAGCCAGGTCATCCCGATGGAGGACTTCAACCTCCACCTGACCGGCGACGTGCATGCCGTCGGCGCCGCTCACAACCTGGCCGCGGCGTTCCTCGACAACTCGATCACCCACGCCAATCCGCTCGGCATCGACCCGCTGTCGGTGCTCTGGCCGCGCGTCGTCGACATCAGCGACCGGGCCGTTCGGCGGGCGGTGATCGGCCTGGGCGGCCGCGAGAACGGCTATCCCCGCGAGGCGGAGTGGCAGATCACGGTCGCCTCGGAGGTGATGGCCGTGCTCGCCCTGGCGACGGGCCTGGCCGACCTGCGGGCGCGGCTCGGCCGGATGGTCCTGGCGACCGGCTACGACGGCCATCCCATCACGGCCGAGGACCTCCGCGTCGCGGGCGCGATGGCCGTCCTCCTCCGCGACGCGCTCAAGCCGAACCTCCTCCAGACGCTCGAGGGCGGCCCCGCCTTCGTCCACGCCGGACCGTTCGCCAACATCGCCCACGGCAACAACAGCATCCTCGCCGACCGGCTGGCCCTGGCGACGAACGAGATCGTCTGCACGGAGGCGGGCTTCGGGGCGGACATGGGCGCCGAGAAGTTCTTCGACATCAAGTGCCGCGCCTCGGGCCTGCGCCCCGACGCGGCGGTCCTGGTCGCGACCGTCCGGGCTCTCAAGATGCACGGCGGCGTCGGTCGGATCGTCGCGGGGCGGCCGCTCGACCCGGCGCTCCTCGCCGAGGACGTGGCGGGCGTCCAGCGGGGCTGCGCGAACCTGGCCGCCCAGGTCGAGATCGTCGGGCTGTACGGCGTGCCGGTCGTCGTCGCCGTCAACAGCTTCCCGACGGACACGCCGGCGGAGATCGAGGCGATCCGCGAGGCGGCCCTGGCGGCCGGAGCGCGCGACGTGGTCGTGTCTCGCCACCACGCACTCGGCGGGACGGGGGCGGAGGAGCTCGCCGCGGCGGTCTGGGACGCGGCCGCGATCGGCGCGCCCGACTTCCGCTTCCTCTACCCGGACGATCTGCCGCTGCGCGAGAAGATCGAGACGATCGCCCTCCGGGTCTACGGCGCGTCCGGGGTGGACGAGCTGCCGGCCGCGAGCCGCGCCCTGCAGCAGTACGAGGAGCTCGGGTTCGGCCGACTGCCCGTCTGCATGGCCAAGACGCACCTCTCGATCAGCCACGACCCGGCCCTCAAGGGACGGCCGTCCGGCTTCCGCGTCCCGATCCGCGAGGTCCGCCTCTCTGCCGGGGCGGGCTTCGTGACCCCGCTCCTCGGGGAGATGCGGACGATGCCCGGCCTGCCGTCGCATCCGGCCGGCGAGCAGATCGACCTCGACGAGCACGGCGAGATCGTCGGCCTCTTCTGAGGGAGCGCCCGGCGTCCGGCCAGGGGCGTCAGCGGCGTCGGCGCTTGGACGTCGCTGTGACATTCCGCTCTAGGCAGGGTCGCGGGCCATCGGGGACGCTGCCCGGACTGGCTGGCCGGCGAGGGGATGCCGAGCCGGTCCGGTTCGCCGGGCGAGTTTCCCGTCCCGGCCGCGTGGGAGGTGGGCATGAGCACGGGCCTGATGGCGGAGATGCGCCAGAGCGTCGTGGCGGGCGATGCGGAGCGGGCCGCGGCACTGGCCGAGCAGGCGCTCGCCGAGGACGTCGACCCGCTCGCGGCCATCGACGACGGCTTCGTCCCCGGCCTGCGCCACGTCGGCGACCGCTTCGCCGCCGGCGAGATGTTCCTGCCCGAGATGATGCTCGCGGCGCGGGCGATGAAGCGGGCCGTGGCCGTCCTGGAGCCCGAGCTGGCGCGCCGGGCGACGCAGCGCCGCGTCCTGGGTCGCGTCGTCCTGGGCACCGTCAAGGGCGACATCCACGAGATCGGCAAGAACCTCGTGGGGATGATGCTGACCGCCAACGGCTTCGAGGTCCACGACCTCGGGGTCGATGTGCCCTTCGAGCGCTTCGCCGAGAAGGCGCGCGAGGTCCAGGCCGACATCGTCGGCGTCTCGGCCCTCCTGACCACGACGATGGTCGGCCAGCGCGGCGTCGTGGAGTCGCTCCGCGAGTCCGGCCTCCGCCCGGGGGTCCGGGTCATCGTCGGCGGCGCGCCCGTCAGTGCCGGCTGGGCCGAGGAGATCGGGGCCGACGGCTACAGCGAGGATGCCGTGGGCGCGGTCGACCTCGCCCGCCGCCTCGTCGGCGCCTGACCGCCCCTCGACCGACCCATCCGGCCGTCCTTCCGACCCAGGAGACGCAGCGATGCCGCCCATCGACCCCATCGTCGACCCACGCCTGTCCCTCGGCCTCCTGACCGACGAGCAGGTCCGCCGTATCCACACCGCGACCCTCGACATCCTCGAGTCGGTCGGGGTCCGCTTCCCGTCGACCCGGGCGCTGGACGTGTGGGAGGCCCACGGCGCGGCCGTGGACCGCGAGACGATGATCGTCCGGCCGCGCGGCGAGCTGATCGAGGACGCGCTCCGGCTCGCGCCCGCGGTCTACCCGCTCGCCGCCCGCGACCCGGCCCTGGACCTGCCCCTCGACGGGCGCCATGTCTACGCCGGGACGGACGGCTGCGGCGTCGAGGTCATCGACCTGGAGAGCGGAGCGAAGCGCCGCTCGGAGCTGCGCGACGTGGCCGACATCGCGCGCGTCTGCGACGCGCTCGACGAGGTCGCCTTCCACTGGGTGCCGGTCTCGGCCCAGGACATGCCGCCGGCCTCGCGCTCGCTCCACGAGCTGGCCGCCATCTGGCGCAACTCGACCAAGCACGTCCAGACCGAGAGCGTGGTCACCGCCCGCGAGGCCCGGGCGGCGGTGGAGATGGCGACGGCCATCGCGGGCTCGGCCGAAGCGCTCCGGGAGCGGCCCGTGCTCTCCATCATGCAGTGCACGACGAGCCCGCTCGCCCAGGACGGCGGCAGCCTCGACGCGGCCCTCGTCGCCGCCGAGGCGGGCCTCCCCGTCGGCTTCATGACGATGGCGAGCTGCGCGTTCACCGGTCCGGCGACCGTCGCCGGTTCCCTCGTCGTCGGCAACGCCGAGGTCATCAGCGCCCTCGCCCTGATGGAGCTGGCGGCGCCCGGCGCGCCGGTCTACTACGCCGCCGCCCAGACGGCCATCGACCTCCGCAACGGCGCGTACACCGGTGGGGGTCCGGAGGACTTCCTGTTCGGGGCGGCCACCAACGCCCTGGCCGACTTCTACCGCGTCCCGCTCTCGATGGGCTCGTTCGCGACGGGGGCGAAGGAGCCGGACTGGCAGGCGGGCATCGAGAACAGCCTGTCGACGTTCATGGCCTCGGCCGTCACCTCGGACATGCTCCTCGGCGTGGGCCTGCTGTACGGCAGCCGGATCTGGTCGTACGAGCAGCTCCTCATGGACTGCGAGATCTACGCCATCGTCCGAGCGATGCTGCGCGGGATCGCCGTCGACGACGAGGCGCTCGCCCTCGAGACGATCCGCGAGGCTGGGCCGGGCGGCGACTACCTGACCCAGCCGCACACGATGCGCCACATGCGCGAGCTGTTCCGGCCGCGGTTCCTGGACCGCCGGCCCTACAGCGCCTGGGAGTCCGAGCCGGAGCGGCCGCGGGACTGGGCGCGTCGCCGCGCCCAGGAGCTGCTGGCGACCCACCGGCCGGAGCCGCTCGACGAGCGCCTCGACGCCGAGCTCGGGCGGATCATCGCGACGGTCGAGGCCGAGGCGGGCGTCGCCGCCCCGGCCGGGGCCGGCCCCCGGTAGAGGCACCGCGTGGCACAGCTCGAGCTCCTGGCGCCGGCCCTCGTCGAGCGGATCCTCGGCGAGGCGTTCGAGCTGCTCCGGGACCCTGGGATCCATGTCGGCTCGGCGGACGTCATGGAACTCCTCGCCGCTGTCGGGGCGACGGTCAGGGACGGGCGCGTCGCGATCCCGGAGCGGCTCGTGCGCGATGCCCTCGCCACGGCGCCGCGCTCGTTCGCCCTGCACGACCGGAGCGGCCGGCCCGCCGTCCGCTACGGCGCCGGCGAGACGGCCTACGACCCGGGCTCGTGCGGCGTCCACGTCCTCGACGCGGCGACGCTCGAGCATCGGATGTCGCGCGCCGACGACCTGGTCCGGCTCGTCCGGGTGGCCGAGCAGCTGCCCGAGTACGCGGCCCAGTCGACCGCGGTCGTCTGTGCCGACGTCCCCACCGCCGTCGGCGACCTCTATCGC
>DASVYJ010000082.1:0-16064 GCA_036392215.1 Candidatus Limnocylindrales bacterium
GTGGATGACCACGTCCTCCGGATGCGCGTAGCTGGCCCGATCACGCCCGTGGTGCAGGCCGCGGCGCGCTACGAGCTCCTCGACTTCGTCTCGCGCGAGCCGAGTCTCGAGGAGACGTTCCTGGCCCAGTACGGCCGGGAGGCCGTCGAGGTGAACAGCCATGGCCGTTAGTGCCGGGACGCCGGGGCGCGGGATCGTGGCGCCGCTCCCGCCCATCCCGCTACACCGCCGCATCTACGGCTTCGGCAGCATCTACGGCAAGACGATCCGCGACTCGCGACTCGCCTTCATCATCGCGGCCGGCCTGCTCGGCGGGATGGCGCTCGTCATGGGCGCCGCCGTGTCGAGCATCTTCTCGACGCCCGCCGCGCGAACCGAGCTGGACAAGCTGTTCGGCGGCATCCCTGCGTCGATGCTGCGGCTGTTCGCCAACACGACGCTGATGGGCGACAAGGTCGGCACGCTGGGTGGCTACATCACCTTCAAGTACGGCCTGATCTTCGCCATCGGCGTCGCACTGTGGTCGGTCATGGCGCTGTCGGGGACCCTGGCCGGTGAGGCTCGCCGTGGGAGCCTCGACTTCGTGGCCGCCACGCCCTTCGGCAAGCGGCGGATCGCGGTCGAGAAGGTGGCCGCGCACCTCACGCTGCTCGTGCTCACGATGACCATCATGGCGATCGCCATGACGGCCAGCTCCGATCTCTACGGGGATGCCGGCCTGGGCGATCGCATCCCACTGCTCTCCTCGTTCGGGTTCGCGCTGTGGGTCGGCTGCGGCGCCCTCTTCTTCGGTGGTCTCGCGCTCGCACTCTCGCCGCTGCTCGGGCGGTCCGGCTCGGCCGGGGTCGCCGGCCTGGTCCTGATCGTGCTGTGGATCATGAACGGCCTCTCCATCGGGGGACCGCTGCTGTGGGTGAGCCCGTTCTACTGGACGTGGGACCACATCCCGCTCGTCGGCATCTACGACTGGGCTGCGGTCGTCCTCGAAGGGGTCCTCGGCGTCGTCTTCCTGGCGATCGGCGTCGAGCTGTTCGCCCGTCGCGACCTCGGCGTCACCGCCGGCCTCTCGTTCCCGGGGCTGCCCGCCGGGGCGCTCGGGGTTCGCGGGCCGCTCAGCCGCTCCTTCGGCGACCAGGTCCCGCGCGCCCTGGCCTGGGGGATCGGCCTCGGGCTCGTCGGGATCGTGTACACCTCGTTCGCCGCGTCACTGGCCGACCAGATCGGCGGGGTCGGCAGTATCCAGGACACGTTCGCCAGGGTCTTTCCCGGGATCGACCTCGGATCGGCCGGCGGCTGGCTCCAGCTGTACGCCGAGCTGCTCTACATCGCGGCCGGCTTCGGAGCGGTGACGTTCGTGTCGAAGTGGGCCTCCGATGAGACGGAAGGCCGTCTCGAGACCGTCCTCGTCACACCGCTGGCCCGAGCGGGCTGGGTCCTCGCGGGCGGGGTCTCGGCCTTGCTCGCGGTCGTCGTCCTCACGGTCCTCTTCGCTGCCGGCATCGGCATCGGCGGGCTCGCGGGCGGCCTGGACGTCCGGCAGGCGATGGTCGGTTCCGCGGCGCTCGGGGCCTTCGCCTGGGCCGTCGTCGGGATCGGGGTCGCGGTCGGCGGCGTGTGGCGCTCGTCGCTGGCGGCCGAGCTCGCCGCCGTCTTCGTCGTGGTCACCTACCTCATCGCCCTCGTCGCCCCGCCGCTGAACCTGCCCGACTGGTTCCAGCAGCTGGCGCTGATCGCCCACCTGGGCAAGCCGATGATCGGCCAGTGGGATGCGGCCGGGATCGTCGCCTGCGTCGTCATCGCCGTCGGTGGCGTGCTCCTGGGCGCATGGGGGATGCGCCGCCGGGACGTGGCGCGCTAAGGGACGGCCCCGGCGGGCCGGGCTCCGCGGCCCACGAGCCGCTCGCGCCCCGCGAGCCGCTTGCGCCCCGCGAGGCATCCCGGCCGAGGGCTAGACTCGCGGCCGGTGAGCCTCCTCGTCTTCGGCCTGCTGGTGGTCTCGGCGGTGATGCATGCCGCCTGGAACGTCCTGCTCAAGACGGCGGGCGACCCGCTCCGCACGTCGGCGCGGGCCGTGGTGACGGGCACGCTCGTCGCCGTCCCGCTGGCCGCCGTCGGCTGGCTCGCGACCGGCCGGCCCGCGATCCCGGCCGAGGGGATCGGCCTGGCGGTCGCCTCGGGGCTTGGCGAGGCGGTCTATTTCGTGTGCCTCTCCGCGGCCTACCGCCGGGGCGACCTCTCGCTCGTCTACCCGATCGCCCGGGGGACGGCGCCGCTGCTCGCGGTCGCCTCGGGCGTGCTGCTGCTCGGCGAGCGGCTCGGGCCGCTGGGCAGCGCCGGGGTCGTCGCCCTACTGGCGGGCCTCCTCGCGGTGCGCCGGCCGTGGGACGCCCTCGCCAGCCCCGCCCGGTCCGGAAGCGGCGGCCGGCTCGACGCGGCGGACCCCGTCGCATCGCGGCGTCGTCGCGAGGCCGTCCTGCTCGCCCTCGCGACCGGCGTCATGATCGCGACCTACTCCTCGCTCGACCGGGTCGGCAGCCGCCTCGTCGTCCCATGGCTGTACGTGACCCTCCTGTGGGTCGTCACGTCGGTCGCCCTGCTCGGCTGGATCCGCCTCGTCGAGTCGGGGCCGGCTGGGCCGCCGACCATCCCCGGCGACGTGGCGGAGCCGGTCCCTGCCCTCGGTACCCCGACGCTCGGCGGCGCCGGCGACGGTGCCGCGGCGTCCGCCCTCGTCGCCACGCCTCGGGCTGCCGACTGGCCGCGCTCGGTCGCGATCGGGCTGTTGCTCCTGGCCGCCTACCTGCTCGTGCTCGTCGCCTTCACGCTCGCCCCGCTCAGCGCCGTCGCCCCGCTCCGCGAGTCGGCCGTCGTGTTCGCCTCCGGCTGGGGGGCGCTGCGGCTCGGCGAGGCGAGCGGCCGCCGCGACGCCGCCTGGCGGGTGGGTGGCGCCGCGCTCATCGTCGTGGGGGCCGTCCTGCTCGCCTTCGAGCGGTAGCCGGCGGTCAGTCCACCTCGGCCCGACCGCCGACGGGAACGGCGGCGGCCGGGCCCGTGGCGGCTCCGAGGGCAGGGCGCCGGCCGTACACCACGCGCCGCCCGAAGCGGGCGTTGACGAGGGCCACGCCGCCGACCACCAGGCCCGCCCCGAGGAGGACGCGAGGATCGAGCGCTTCGCCGAGGAAGATCGCGCCGAGGGCCACGCCGGCGGCCGGCAGGAGGTACGTGACCAGCGACACGCGGGTCGCGTCCCAGCGGACGAGGAGGCGGAACGAGATGAGGTAGGCCACGCCCGAGCCCAGCACGCCGAGCCACGCCACCGCGACCAGGGCGTCGGGCCGCAGGGCGACGTGCCAGGGCGCCTCGGTCAGGACTGCGAGGACGCCGACGATCGGCAGCGCCAGGCCGACCTGGCCCAGGGCCAGGACCATCGGGCGCACCTGCCGGACGTGATGGCGCGCGTAGACCGTGGCCGTGGCGTAGGAGAGGGCCGCCAGGGCGACCGCGAGCTGGCCGCTCGTCTGGCCCAGGCCGCCGCTCGCGCCGATGTCGCGGCTGACCAGCACGATCACGCCGGCGAAGCCGACCACCAGCCCCGCCAGCCGGTTGACGGTCATCGGCTCCTCGCCCAGGAAGAGCGCGGCGATGACGATCGTGAAGAGCGGCATCGTGGCGTTGAGGATCGAAGCGAGGCCGGAGTCGATCGTCTGCTCGCCCCAGGTGATGAGCGAGAAGGGGACGACGATGTTGAGGACGGCCAGCACGAGCAGGTGCCGCAGGGTCGCCGCGTCCCGCGGGAGCGGCTGCCGGGCGGCGCCGACGACGGCGGCCAGGAGCAGCGTCCCGAAGCACAGCCTGAACGCGACGAGGACGAACGGCGGCAGCGTCTCGACGCCGATCTTGATGAACAGGAAGCTGCTGCCCCAGATCGCGCCGAGCAGGAAGAAGAGCAGCCAGTCGAGCCGGGACGACGGTCGGGACACGGGCGCCTCGCGCTGGGGTGGTCGGACGCCCGGTATGACGCTGCCGGCCGCCGGACGTGAAAGCGGCATGATAGCCGCGATTGGCCTAGGCGCCTAGGCCATCTTCCCGGCGCCCGCCCTTCGGCCGCCCGCGGCAACCCGCCCCGCTACGATGGTGCGACGACAGCGTCGCCGGGGCGTCCGGCTGGGCGGCAGGAGGGCAGCATGCGACTCTGGGGCGGCCGGTTCAGCGAGGAGACGGACGAGCGCGTCGCCGCCTTCACCCGCTCGGTCGACCTCGACCGCGCCCTCGCCCTCGACGACCTGGAGGGCTCGGCGGCCCACGTCCGCGGCCTGCGTCGCGCGGGACTCCTGACCGACGACCAGGCCGACCGCCTGCTGGCCGGCCTCGGCATCCTGCGGGCCGAGGTGGAGGACGGGACGCTCGTCTGGGACGAGCGGCTCGAGGACGTCCACCTCAACCTCGAGGCCGCGCTCGAGGAGCGGGTCGGTCCGTTGGCCCGCCGGCTGCACACGGGCCGCTCGCGCAACGACCAGGTCGCGACCGACCTGCGGCTCTGGCTGCGGCGGACGATCGACGAGCTCGACGAGGGGATCATCGGTCTCGAGCGGGCCCTCGTCGGCCTGGCCGAGCGCGAGGGGTCGGCCGTGCTGCCCGGGACGACCCACGTCCAGCCCGCCCAGCCCGTCCTGCTCGCCCACCACCTGCTGGCCTACGTGGAGATGCTCGAGCGCGACCGCGGCCGGCTGGCCGACTGTCGCCGACGAGCGAACGTGTCGCCGCTCGGCTCGGGCGCCCTGGCTGGCTCGGGCTTCCCGATCGACCGCGAGGCGGTCGCCGACGACCTCGGCTTCGATGGGGTGACGGCGAACTCCATCGACGCCGTCTCCGACCGCGACTTCGCCGTCGAGTTCCTGGCGGCGGCGGCGCTCTGCATGGTCCACCTCTCCCGCTTCGCGGAGGAGGTGACCTGGTGGTCGAACCCGCGCTTCGGCTTCATCCGCCTCGCCGACGCCTTCTCGACCGGCTCGTCGATGATGCCGAACAAGAAGAACCCGGACCCGGCCGAGCTGGTCCGCGGCCGCGCCGCGCGGGTGGTCGGCTCGCTGACCGGGCTGCTGGCCCTGCTCAAGGGCCTGCCGCTGGCCTACCAGCGCGACCTGCAGGAGGACAAGCCGCCGCTCTTCGAGGCAGCCACCACGCTCGACGCGTCGCTTGCCGTCATGGCCGGCCTGGTCGATTCGCTGACGATCGATGCGGCACGGATGCGGGAGGCGGCGACGGAGGGCTACACGACGGCGACCGCGGTCGCGGACACGCTCGTCCGGCGGGGGATCCCGTTCCGGACGGCTCACCACGTCGTCGGGGCACTCGTCGCGGAGGCGGAGCGGGAGGGCGTCGCGCTCGCCGACCTGCCGGACACGACGATCGTCGCGGCGATGGCCGACGTGACGGATTCGATCGCGGCCGCGCTCATCGGGGATCCGATGCTCCCCGGGGCGCTCCGGGAAGCGGCCCTCCTCGAGGGCGCGCTCGCCTCCTGCGACGTCGTCGGCGGCACCGCCCCGCGGCGGGTCGCGGCCGCGCTCGCCGCGGCGCGGGCGCGCCTCGGCGGCTGACCACGGGCAGTCGGCCCCACGTCGCTCTCCGCCCCTCGGACCCCTCAGGCGGGGATCGGCAGCGACGCCATGCGATGCGGCAGATCGACGCAGGCCACGGTGCAGCCGCGCGCATCCCGGCCAGGCGGTCCGACGAAGTGGCGCCAGGCGGCGTCTCCGGGCGCGGCCGCCGTCGCTCGCCGAGGCCGGGCCACGAGGCGGCAGCCGCAGGCGCCGCAGGTCAGCGCGGCGCCGTCCTCGCGGGCGACCGCGAGCGGGACCGGCAGGTCGGGCCGGTCGGCGAAGGGATCGGCAACGCGATCGCCGGCCTCCCGGGGTCGGTCAGGGCGGCCGTGGCGGCCGGCGTCGTGGCGATTCGCGTCGCGGGACTCGCTCATGGTCGGCGAAGGATAGCCGTCCTCAGCCCGCCGCGCCGGCGACCTCGGGGTCGGTGACCGTCACCGGCAGCCCGGCCAGCAGCGGCTGGGTCCACGCCCACGCAGCGCCGTGGTGCCCGCCCACGGCTCCGTGCCGGGCGGCCTCGGTCCGCAGCGGCAGCCCGAAGATCTCGATGAAGCCCACCGCGGACGCATGGTCGAAGGCGTCCTCCTTGTCGTACGTCGCCAGCCGCTTCTCGTACAGGGAGAGCGGGCTGCGGCGCCCGACGACGACGGCCGAGCCGTGGTCGAGCCGGACGCGGGCATCGCCGGACACGACGCGCTGGGACGACGCCGAGTAGCCCCGCAGGTCGCGGTGGAGGGCGCTGAACCAGAGCCCGTCGTAGGTCAGCCGGGCCAGCTCGTCGGCGACGAAGTGGTCGAAGCGGAGCGTGTCGCGCGACAGCGTCAGGCCCTCCAGGGCGCGGTGCGCGGCGTGGAGGATCGCGGCCGCCGGCGCCTCGTACACCTCGCGGCTCTTGATCCCGACGAGGCGGTCCTCGAGGTGGTCGATCCGCCCGACGCCGTGCGCGCCGCCGAGCGCGTTCAGCCGCTCGACGAGCTGCACCGGGTCGAGCCGCTCCCCGTCCAGCCCGACCGGGACGCCGCCCTCGAACTCGACGACGACCTCGACCGGGGCCGGCGCGTCGGCCGGCGCGACGGTCCACTCGTACGCGTCGGGCGGCGGCGCGAGCCAGGGATCCTCGAGCACGCCCGCCTCGCACGAGCGGCCCCAGAGGTTCGCGTCGACCGAGTATGGCGAGGTCTTCGTGACCGGGATCTCGATGTGCCGCGCCTGGGCGTACTCGATCTCCTCGTCGCGCGAGAGGCCCATCCCGACCCGCATCGGGGCGACGACGGTCAGCCCCGGGTCGAGGGCGTGGACGGCGACGTCGAAGCGGACCTGGTCGTTGCCCTTGCCCGTGCAGCCGTGGGCGACCGCGTCGGCGCCCTCGCGCTGGGCGACCTCGACGAGGAGTTGGGCGATGAGCGGGCGGGCGAGCGCCGTCGCCAGCGGGTAGACGCCCTGGTACAGCGCGTCGGCCTGGAGGTGGGGCCAGACGAAGTCGCGCACGAAGCGCTCGCGGGCATCGACGACGTAGGCGCGCGAGGCGCCGGCCTTCATCGCCCGCCGCTCGACGCCCTCGCGGAGCGAGCCGCCGCCGAG
Organism: Candidatus Limnocylindrales bacterium; assembly: GCA_036392215.1. GTDB lineage: Bacteria > Chloroflexota > Limnocylindria > Limnocylindrales > CSP1-4 > JAJYJO01. The sequence continues at coordinate 7,185 of DASVYJ010000082.1, forward strand.
GTCCACGGTGAGGGTCACGACCTCCGTCCCGTACTGCTCCCGGAGCCAGGCGACGGCGACGGAGGTGTCCAGGCCTCCCGAGTACGCGAGCACGACCTTGTTCATCGGGAAGCCTCCGTGGTGACGGGCGGGGTGGGGGAGGGGCGGAGCCCGGCCTGGAATGCGGCGAAGCGCTCGCGCCAGCGCAGCAGGCCGGCCTCGTCGGCGAACAGGACGAGGAGCGTGTCGTCGCCGGCGACCGTGCCGACCTGCTCGTCGAGCGTCGACTCGTCGATCGCCTGGGCGACCGCGTTGGCCATCCCGGGCCGCGCCCGCAGGACGAGGGTCAGGCCGCTCCGGGCGACCGAGACGGGGACGTCCTCGAGGAGCCGCCGCAGGCGGCGGTCGGGCGCGGGCAGGCCATCGAAGGTGGCCGGCGCCGGAGCCGGCAGGTCGGCCGGTGAGACGTACACGTGGCGGTCGGCGCGGCCGACCTTGACCAGGCCGAGCTCGGCGACGTCGCGGCTGACCGTCGCCTGGGTGACCGAGAAGCCGAGCGCCCCGAGCCGCTCCGCCAGCTCCTCCTGGCTGGCGATGGGCTGCCGCGCGATCAACTCGAGGATCGCCCGCTGGCGCTCCCGCTTGTGACCGCCGGGCACGCCGTCGCGGAGCACGGTGGAGCTCATGCGGCGCTCGCCGGGGCGGGGCGGAGGGCGCTGATGCGCGTCCCGAACGTCGGGTCGGCCAGCGCTCGCTCGAGGGCCCGCGGCGCGGCGCCGTCGGCCACCACCGCCTCCGCGCCCGGCAACCGGAGGGCGGAGAGGGCGGCCCGGACCTTGGGGACCATCCCGCCCTCGATCACGCCGGTCTCGATGAGCGTCTCCGCCTCGCCGGCCGTCAGCGTCGCGAGTCGCTGGCCGCTGCCGTCGCGCACGCCGTCCACGTCGGTCAGCAGGACGAGCTGGCGGGCACCGAGCCCCGCGGCGATGCCCGCCGCGGCGTCGTCCGCGTTCACGTTGCAGACGATGCCCTGCTCGTCGCGGGCGAGCGGTGCCACGACCGCGACCTGGCCGGTCACCAGTAACGCGTCGAGCAGGTCGCGGCGCAGCCCGACGACGTGGGCGACGAGGCCCATCGCGGGGACGCGCTCGGCGACGAGCAGGCCGCCGTCCACGCCCGACAGGCCCACCGCGTCGACGCCGAGGTCGCGCAGCGCGGCCACCAGCTCGGAGTTGACGACGCCGCGCAGGACGGCGGCGGCCACCTCGAGCGCCGCGGCGTCGGTCACCCGCAGGCCGGCCTCGAAGCGGCTCGCGACGCCGAGCCGGTCGAGCCACTCCGTCATCCGCTTCCCGCCGCCGTGGACGACGACCACCGGCCGGCGGCGGGCCACGACGGCGACCTCCTCCAGCACCTGGCGCTGCTCGGCGAGCGTCGTGCCGCCGAGCTTGACGACGAGGATCTCGCTCACGCCCGCCGCCTCACGTCGTGTACTCCGCGTTCTCGACCACGTACTCCTCGGACAGGTCGCAGCCGAACGCCTCGCCGGTCCCGCCGCCCAGGCCCAGGTCGAGCCGGAGGACGACCTCGTCGGCCCGCATCGCATCGCTGAGGGCGGGCCGGTCGAAGGGGACAGGGCCGCCGGCGGGGCCGTCATAGACGGTCGTCCCGGCGACGGCGATGCGGAGCGCCTCGGGGTCGACGTGGGCAGCCGTTCCGGCCCGAAGACAGGCGGTCGCATGGTCGACCCCGGCCAGCTCGAGGAGCGCGACCTCGGGGAGCCGGGCGTTCGCGGCGGCGGCGGCGATCCGGCCCCAGTTCGGGTCGCGCCCGTGGACGGCGGTCTTGACGAGGGACGAGGCGATGACGGCTCGGGCGATCGCCCGGGCGTCGGCGTCGTCCGCGGCGCCCGAGACCTGGCAGGTCACGAGCGTCGTCGCACCCTCGCCGTCGGCCGCCTGCTGGCGGGCGAGGTCGCGGGCGACGGCCTCGATCGCCAGCCCGAGCGTCACGGCGGCCGCCGAGCCGGGGACGGCGGGAGCGGCGCCGCTCGTCCCGGAGGCCAGGACGAAGACCGTGTCGTTCGTGCTCGTGTCGCCGTCGACGGAGAGCTGGTTCCACGTCCGCGCGGCGGCCGGCCGGAGGAGCGCCGCCAGCGTCGCCGGTGCCGCAGCCGCGTCCGTCAGGACGACGGCGAGCATCGTCGCCATCCGCGGGTGGATCATCCCGACGCCCTTGGCGATGCCGCTCACCGTGACCTCGCGCGGCTGCCCGTCCGCCGCCGGCAGGGTCACCGTCGTCGTCGCGACCTTCGTCGTCTGGTCGGTCGTCCGCAGGGCGACGGCCGCCGCCTCGAGTTGCTCCGGCGCGGTGGCCACGCCGCGCGCCAGCCGCGGGATGGCGTCCCGCACCCGGTCGACGGGGAGCCGCGTCCCGATGACGCCGGTCGAGAGGCAGAGGACACGGAGCGGGTCGGTCCCGAGCGCGACGGCGACGGCCTGGGCGATCGCGAGCTGGTCGGTCAGGCCCACCTGGCCCGTCGCCGCGTTGGCCGATCCGCTGGTGGCCACGATGGCCTCCGCCCAGCCGTATCGCCCCCCGAGCGGGTCCGTCGCGGGGTCGGCGGCTCGCCCAATCGCCTCGCCCGCCGCCTGGGCCATCCCCTTCGCCTCGGCGAGCATCGAAGCGGCCAGGTTCGTCCGCGAGACGAGGACCGGGGCCGCCGGCAGGGCGTTCGTCGTGAAGATCGCCGCCGCGGCCGCCGCTCCATCGAGCGTCCGGATCAGGCCCAGGTCGGGCCGCCCGCTCGGCTTGATGCCGGCCGTCGTCGCCCCGGCGGCGAACCCCGCCGGCATGGCGGCGCGGCGCTCCACGGGCGGCAGCGCGCTGGCCAGGGGAGCCAGCGCGGTCTGGGCCTCGGTCGTGTCGGCTGCGGACGCCACGTGCTCCCTCAGGGGACCAGCGGCAGCTGCTCGAGACCGGTCGTCTCGGGCAGGCCATGGACGAGGTTGAAGGCCTGGACGGCCTGGCCCGCCGCGCCCTTGACGAGGTTGTCGATCACGGCGAGGGCGAGGACCCGACCGGTCCGCTCGTCGAGGCGGACGTGCACCCGGGCGAAGTTGCTGCCCAGGACGTGCTTGGTCGCCGGCGCCGAACCGACCATGCTGACGAACGGCTCGTCGTCGTAGGCGGCGCGGTATAGCGCGTCGAGCTCGGCCTGGCTCACCGGTCGCGTCGGGCGGACGTGGCAGCTGGCCAGGATCCCGCGGGTCATGGGGACCAGGTGGGGCAGGAAGTCGACCCCCGCGGCCCCGGGGTTGTCGCGCCCGCCCGCCTCGCGCCGACCCAGCTCGGCGAGCTCCTGCTCGATCTCCGCGGTGTGGCGGTGGCCGCCCAGGCCGTAGGCGCGGACGCTCTCGTTCACCTCGCCGAAGAGCGTCTCGAGCTTCGGCTCGCGCCCGGCCCCCGATACGCCGCTCTTCGCGTCGACGACGAGGTCGCCGATGAGGCCCTCGCGGGCGAGCGGGGCGAGGGCGAGCAGCGTCGCCGTCGGGTAGCAGCCGGGGCTGCCGACGATCGCCTCGCTGGCGTCCGCCAGGCCGGCGAGCTCGGCCCGGTGCAGCTCGGGCAGGCCGTAGACGGCGCCCGCCAGCAGGTCCGGGGCCGGATGCTCGAAGCCGTACCAGCGCGGGTAGTCGGCGGGGTCGTGGAGGCGGAAATCGGGCCCCAGGTCGATGACGGTTCGGCCCTCCGCGAGCAGGTCGGGGACGAGGACCGCGGCCGCGCCGTGGGGCAGGGCGAGGAAGACGGCCTCGGCGTCGGGCACGGCAGCGTCGACGAGGTGTCCCGTCGCGTCAAGGTGCGGATGGGTCCGACCGACGGGCTCGCGCTCGCGGCCGCGGGCGGTCAACCCGACGACCCGAACCGAGGGATGGCGCTCGAGGAGCCGAACGAGCTCGGCGCCGACATAGCCGGTCGCCCCGACGATGCCGACCCGGATGGGCGTCCTCCCGCCCCGTCGGCCGCGTCGCCCGACGAGCGCGCTGCTGACCCCATGGAGCCGATCCGCCCCCGCCCCGGAGGACGCCGGTCCGGTCGCGCTCGCAGTCGCCGATGGCCCCTCACCGGGGGCGTGGGCGGTCGTGTAGCCGGAGCCGGGGCGGATCGCTGCCATGGGCGCATGACTATACACTCCGCTGCATAGTCATGCAAGACCTCGCCGCCGACCCCGTCCTCGGCGACGGCAGCGGATACCCCAGGAGCGTTGTGCGCGCGTTGATCAGCGCTCGCGGCCTCCGGGCGCCATCCCGGGACCGGGTTCGGCGCGTCCGGTGCGTGAGGCAGCCGCGGCCACGACGGAGCGTCGCCTGAATACCCGCTGGGGCGTCCCGAAACCGTGCGCAAACGTTCCATCCGTGTTCGTTGCGGACGAACGTGATGGCGGCCACCACGCCCACGGGCTGCCGGAGCCAGCGCGCCCTCGTCCGGCTGCCGTCCGGCAGCGCCGCTCGCAGGAGACTGGCGTGCCGCGCGACACGCGATCGGCTCGCCGTCGTGTCGGCGATCGCGAGCCAGACGGAGACGCTCGCCGCGTCCCAGCCCCGCTCGCGGGCGACGTGCGGGGCGTTGCGGCGATAGCGGTCGACCGCACGGAGCACGTCGTCGACGTCGACGAGCTCGGTCTTGACCTCGACGACCAGCAGGGACCGGCTCGCCCGATGCCACGCGAGCAGGTCGATCGCGCCCCGCTCCCCGTAGCGGGAGAAGGTGACCTCGGGCAGCGCCTCCCACCCCGGAAGTCCTGCCAGCTGCCGCGCGATCACCTCCTGGAGCGCGGCGTGGCACCGGCTGAGGAGCCGATCGAGGTCGCCGCCACGCCACGAGGGCGTCAGCGCGAGCCGGATGTCGAGCGCGCCAGCGACCCCCGCGAGCGCATCGAGGGTTAGCGTGCCGGCGTGACCGCGTTCCACGCGCGAGACCGGCGCCCGTGACAGGCCGGCGGCCGCGGCGACGTCACCCTGCGTCCACCGCCGCTGCACCCGGACGGCCCTGACGACGGTCCCGAGTCGCCGCGTGTCCATGTTCCCGAGCATCGCATCGGCCGCTCACCCGGCACGTACCTGGCGCCGAGCGGACGAAGCGAGGGCGAGGAACGAGGCGCCGGATCAGGCGACGCCGAGGGGCGCTGGGCGAGCGACGAGCCGCGGCCGCCGCCGCCGGCTCAGGCCGTCGCTGGCTCCGCGATCGGGCGGTGCGGACCCGTGACCATGACCTCGCCCGTGATGGGCGCCGCGGCCGGGTCGTCCGCGGCCAGGATGGCGTAGCGGTGACGGATCTCGATGTCCCCGCCGGCCAGCGTCGTGCTCACCGTGCAGTAGCGGGTCGCGGACAGCTCGATCGCGCGCCGGATGGCCTCCGCGTCGAGGTCGCGACCCGTCACCTCGTGGACGACCTCGAAGCTCGAGAACGCCTGCGGGTGCTCATCGCGCTGGACGCTGCGGACCCGGATCGCGTAGTCGAGGACGTCCTGGCGCTTCTTGCGCAGGATCGAGATGACATCCATCCCGGTGCACCCGCCGAGGGCGACGAGGATCAGCTCGGCCGGTCGCGGCGCCGTGTCCCCGGCGGCGTTGTCCATCGCGACCAGGTGCCCGGAGCCGGTCTCCGCCTCGAAGCGCATCTTGCCGTCGAGTCGGACGACGACCGTCTTCTCGCCCATGCCTATCCTCCCGGGACGCCCCGCGATCGTACGCCGCCCCGGCGCCCGGCGTGACGCGACGCGTTCACAGGACCGCCGGTGCGGGCAGCGCGTCGGCCGCCGCCCCGTCGCCCGGCCCGCCCGCCGCGACCTCCGGATGGGGCGTCAGGAACTGCTCGCGGTAGAGCCGGGCGTACAGCCCGCCCTGGGCGAGCAGCTGGGCGTGCGTCCCGCGCTCGACGATCCGACCCCGCTCGTAGACCAGGATCTGGTCGGCCCGCAGGATCGTCGAGAGGCGGTGGGCGATGGCGATCGTCGTGCGGCCCTCCATGAGCCGCTCGAGGGCCGCCTGGATGAGCCGTTCGCTGACCGTGTCGAGCGCCGAGGTCGCCTCGTCGAGGATCAGGATGCGGGGGTCCTTCAGGAGGACCCGGGCGACGGCGATGCGCTGCTTCTCGCCGCCCGACAGCTTGTAGCCCCGCTCGCCGACGATCGTGTCGTAGCCGTCGGGCAGCTCGACGATCCGCTCGTGGATCGCCGCGGCGCCAGCGGCCGCCTCAAGCTCGGCATCGGTCGCGTCCGGCCGCGCATAGCGCAGGTTGTCGCGCACCGAAGCATGGAAGAGGTAGGTCTCCTGGGTCACGAAGCCGATCGACTCGCCGAGCGAGGCGAGGGTGATCCGCCGGACGTCGAGCCCGTCCAGCTCGACCGCCCCCGCGTCGACGTCGTAGAGCCGCGGGATGAGGTAGGTCGTCGTCGTCTTGCCTGCGCCGGACGGCCCGACGAGGGCCACCAGCTGGCCCGGCTGGACGTCGAGCTCGATGCCCTCGAGGGCGAACGGCCGAGGGGCCTCGGGCACGAGCTCGGGCGGAGCCCCGTCGAGCTCGGCCGGTGTCCCATCGACGTCGGCTGGCGCCGCATCCGGCTCGGCCGGCGCCCCGTCCAGCTCGACCGGCGCGTCCCCCGGCTCCGTCGCCGCGTCCACCGTCCCGACCGGGCCGCGGCGGAGCGCCGCCACGAGGCTCGCTGGGTAGCGGAACCAGACGTCGGCGAAGCGGACCCGGCCGCGGACCGCGCGCGGGTCGAGGGCGACCGCGTCAGGCGCGTCGGCGATCTCGGGCGTCAGCTCGAGGTACTCGAAGATCCGGTCGAAGAGGGCGAGCGCGCCCTGGATGTCGATGTTCACGTTGAGCAGCTGGCCCATCGGGAAGAAGAGCCGGCTCTGGAGGGTCGTGAAGGCGACGATCGTGCCCGCCGTCGGCGCCGACGGGGCGTGGTTGACGGCGAGCCAGCCCGCCAGCCAGTAGACGAACGCCGGGGTGATGCTGAAGACCGTCCCGATGAGCATCCCGAACCAGCGCCCGACCATCGCCTGGCGGACCTGCAGCGCGGCCAGGCGGCGGTTGAGGCCGCGGAACCGCTGGACGGCGGGCGCCTGCTGGCCGAACGTCTTGGCCAGCAGGATGCCGCTCACGCTGAGCGTCTCCTCCGTCATCGCCGTCAGGTCGGCCAGCGCCCGCTGCGTCTCTCCGGAGACCTCGCGGCGGACGCGTCCGACCCGCCGGGTCAGGACCATGAAGAACGGCAGCACGCCGAGCGAGAGGAGCGTCAGGCGCCAGTCGAGGATCGCCATGGCCACGATCGTGCTGACCGCCACCGTCACGTTGCTGGCGATGCTCGCCGCGGTGTCGGTCACGACCGCCTGGATCCCGCCGACGTCGTTCGAGAGGCGGCTCTGGATCTCGCCGGTCCGGGTCTCCGTGAAGAAGCGCAGCGACATCCGCTGGAGGTGCGCGTACAGCGCGTTGCGGAGGTCCTGCATCACGCTCTGGCCGATGACGTTGTTGAGGTACGTCTGGCCGACGCCGATCAGGCCCGAGACGATCGGGACGACGATCATGATCGCGACGTACAGGTTGAGCTTGCCGAAGTCGGCCTTGGCGATCGCGTCGTCCAGGACGAGCTTGATCATGAAGGGGTTGATCAGCCCGAGCAGGCTCGTCAGCAGGATGGTGGCGAGCACGACCGTCACGCGGAAGCGGTAGGGCCGGAAGAAGCCGAGGACCCGCCGGGCGGTGCGGCGGCGGCGCTCGGGCGGGACGGGCGGGTTGGTGTCGGGGCGGGCCAGGCGATGGCCGCGGCCCCCGGGGCCGAAGCCCATGGGCGGGGATCTCCTCGGATGGGTCCGGAGACCCTACCACGCGATCGGTCGGCCGGACGTCGGGGCGGGCGCGGCAGCGGCGGGGGACAGGACGGCGGCGAGCAGCGCGGGGTCCACCGGGTCCAGGCCGTCCGGCACGTCCAGCTGGCCGGGGCGGGCGCCGGGTCGGCCGGCCTGGCCGTACTGCCACAGGATGCGGCCGGTGGCTGGGTCGACCTGGAGGACACGGCCGCCCTCGTCGTCGGTCACCAGGATCGTCCCGTCGGGGAGCGGCAGGGCGAGGCTGGGGTAGGCGAGTCGGCCGGGGGCGCGGCGCGGCGCGTAGCGCCAGACGAGGCGCCCCGCCTGGTCGACGCAGACCACGGCTCCCGGATCGCTGAAGTCGGCCACCACGATGTCCCCGTTCGGCGCGAGCTGGGCGTCGGATGGGTAGGCGACCGGGACGTGGACGTCGAAGCGGAGCTGGCCCTGCGGGCCGATGCGGTCCACCCGCGAGCCGCGGATCTCGGTCACCAGGACGTCGCCGTCGGGCAGGGGGGTGTCGCCGTTCGGAGCCGCCAGCTCGAATGGCGGGTCGTGGCGGCAGCGACCGTCGCCGAGCTGGCGGTCGATGGCGCCGGCGGGGTCGAGCGAGACGACGCGGCAATCCCGGATGTCCGCCACCAGGACGTCGCCGCCGGGCAGCGGGTAGGCGTCGTCCGGCGTGTGGAGCAGCCCGGCACCCGGTCCCGGCCGGTCGTACCGGCCGTAGGTCCAGACGATGCGGTGTGTCGCGATGTCGATCCGGACGACGACCTGGTGGTCCTCCTCGTTGGCCACGATCGTGCGGCCGTCCGGGGCGATGAACGCGTCGTCGGCCGAGAAGCGCTGGCCCGGCGGGAGGCTGCCCGCGACGGGGAATCGCCACAGGACGTGGCCGGCGGGATCGACGATGAGCAGCCGGCCGTTGCCGCGGTCGGCGATGAGCAGGTCGCCGCCCGCGGCGGGGCCGACGCGGTACGGGCCCGCCTGTGGGGCGGCGGTCAGTGGCCGCGCCGGCGCC
>DASVYJ010000083.1:0-2912 GCA_036392215.1 Candidatus Limnocylindrales bacterium
CGGATCCACCGCGACCCGCCGGCCAGCCTGGCCGTCCTGCGGGTCGATCCCGGCGGCGCGAGCGCCCGCCTCTTCCTCGCGACGAACGCCGCCTTCGCCCGGCCGACGATCGAGCTCAACAGCCACCTCGCCATCCACGCCCTGCGGGCGGGCGCGGCCGACGGCGGGCCGGGGGCGATCGTCCACGCCCACCCGCTCCACCTGACGTACCTGAGCCACCTGCCCGGCTTCGCCGGCTCGGATGAGGTGTCGCGGCGGCTCCGGCGGTGGCAGGCCGAGACCGTCGGCTTCCTGCCGGGCGGCGTCGGCTATGTCCCGTTCCATCCCCCGGGCACGACCGCCCTCCGCGAGGCGACCCTGGGAGCGCTCGAGGGGCATCGCATCGCCCTCTGGGCGAAGCACGGCGTCATCGCCTGCGCGTCCGGCTCGGTCAGCCTGGCCGTCGATTACGTGGACTACCTCGAGGCGGCCGCGCGCTACGAGGTCCTCGACCTCGCCCTCGGCCGCCCCGCCCGCGGCCTCGGCCCGGCCGAGCTGGCGGCCATCGCGACGGTCTTCGGCGTCACCCTCGACCCGCCCGCCTGACTATCGGCGAGCGCAGTCCGAGCGAGGCGCTGCCGCATCCGCGATGAGCCGCGCCAGGACGGCCGGGTCGCTGGGCAGCGAGAAGTGGTCCACGCCTGGGTTGTCGGTCAGGCTGAAGTGGTAGCAGCGCATGGCCGACCAGGCCCCGACGGCCTCGTTCGTGATGTCCTCCTGGTTGACGTCGCCGTCCCGCGTGTAGAAGGGCGTGGAGGCGTCGATGAGCTGGCCCACCGAGAGGTCCCGGAGGCCGACCCCGACGACCGTCGGGATGCCGGACCCCTTCTCGGCGTAGACGTCGACGTTCGGGAAGTGCGCACGGTCGGCGAAGCGGACGAAGCCGATGTAGTAGTCGGCGATCTCCTCGGCCCACTCCAGATGCGCGTCGTGGAAGAGGCGCGGGTAGTCGGCGGGCGCGTAGCCGGCGCCGGTCGCCGCGTCCCTCACGACCGTCTCGCGGTGGTCGAAGATGCGCGGGTCGGCGGCGCTCATGTAGCTCGACGGGGCGGTCAGGTACATCCGGGCGCTGCTGACGGCGTTGGCCGCGGTCGCCGGGTAGCTGAAGTCCTGGATGTTCAGGCCGGTGAAGAGGATCGAGTAGAGGGAGCCCTGGCCCGGGAAGTTGCCGGCGATCGGGGTGAAGCCGTGGATGTAGCGGTCCTTCCACGCCTGGCTGGTGTGGGTCAGCAGGTACTGGGCGTAGAGCGGCCCGTTCGAGTGGCCGACGAGGTGGACAGGGCGGTCGCCGTTCTCGCGGTACGTCTCCTCGATGAGGCGCTTGGTCCGCTCCAGGAAGCCCCCCATGTCCGGGGTGAGGCGTGCGTCGTACCCGGCGACCCGGATGTTCACGTCCCGCGTGTAGCCGGCGGCCTCGAGGGCCTGGTACATCGACTCGTAGAAGGGCGCGCTCTCCGTGCGGCCGTAGTCGATGATCGACACGCTGACGCCGCGCTGGTCGGAGAAGCGGAGCGGCATCGGCTTGTGGGGGTTCGGGTCGTAGCTGAGCGTCAGCAGCTCGTCGCGGCAGACCTGGCTGAACGTCGTGCTGGGGTGGTCGTTCAGGAACCAGTCCTCGAAGGTGCCCGAGCGGGGGCAGGCCGGGTCGACGGCCTGGTTCCGGACCGTCACCTCGAGCTTGGTGAAGTGGAAGGCCGGGAACAGGACGACCGGCGTCAGGCCGGGTCGGGGGTGGGCATCGGCGCGATCGCGCTCGGCCGCTCCCGCGACGGTGGCCGAGGGCAGGGCGGCCAGGAGCAGCAGCGCCGCCATCACGACGCGAACGATCACCGCAGTCGAGTGCCTGCGCTGCCGGCCCATCGGTCCCTCCTGGCTGCGGTCGCCCCCGGGAAGCGGCGACTCTAGCCCCCCTCCCAGGGATGGGCAAGCGCGGTCTGTCCGCCGCGACAACGCCGCTGGGTCGATCTCGCTGGGCGCCGCGACCAGCCGGGTCGAGCGTCACCCGGCGGGCGCGCGCCGCGCGACACGCGGCCGTGCCCGCGTCCACCTCCTACCCTTCCAACTGACGAGGACAGGGGAGGGAACGATGGCCGCCCAGTATCACTTCCTCAGCGAGTATGTGATCCGCGGTGACGCGGAGCTGGTGTGGGCGGCGCTCACCGACGTCCGGTCCTGGCCGCGGTGGTGGCCCTGGCTCAAGCGGGTGGAGACGCTCCGCGACGCATCCGCCGACGATGGGGTCGGGGCGATCCACCGGAACACGGTGCGGGCGCCGGCCGGCTACGGCTTCGTGTACGACACGGAGATCACGAGCGTCGACCACCTCCGGCGCATCGATGTCGACTCCCGCGGCGACATCGCCGGTCGGGGCCGCTTCCTGCTCCAGCCGCGATCCGACGGAACGCTCTACCTGGCGTTTGCCTGGCTCGTCGCGACGCCGAAGCGTTGGATGTCGTTCCTGGCCCCGATCGCCCGCCCGGCCTTCGGCTGGAACCACGATCGGATGATGCGGGCCTTCGGCGTGGGCCTGGCGGCCGCCGCTGGAGCCGAACTCGTCTCCACGCGGAACACGGCGATCCCGCCCGGTCGCCCCGGGTTCCAGGTCATGCCGGAGCCGGAGGGTTAGGGCGACCGGTCCCTACGCGTGCCCGCTCAGGACGTCCCCATCAGGTGGTCCCAGGGCGGCACCGGACGGCGGCCATCACGGTGATCAGCTGCAGCCGGACGTGCTCCCGCAGTTCAGGCACTTGTAGCAGCTGCCGTTGCGGACCATGATCGAGCCGCAGTCGGCACAGGACGGCGCGTCGGCCTGGGTCTGGAAGCTGACCCGGGTGGTGCCGCCGAGGCTCAGCCCCGAGCCGAGCTTGCCGAGC